>DAOPUP010000001.1:0-25845 GCA_035350655.1 Acidovorax sp.
GAGTATGGGGTGTAGAGCCTCATCGAGGGTTCGAATCCCTCCGTTTCCGCCAAAATAAGCCCTAAGTAACTGATTTACTTAGGGCTTTTTTAATTTGTGGCCTTCTATTCCGTGCCGCGTGATTCAATTCACTGGTCCAAGAAATGAGTAGCGCAGGGTTTTGTCGCGTAACACTCTCCGGCGGTCCGCTGGGCCGAACCGTTGAAAGCGACATAACCTACGGTCTGGGTTGCGCTCAAAATTAAAGCCCCACGGTGGGGGCTTCGGTTGGGGTATTGGGGATTGGGCGGCACGGGCGGCAAAACCCATATCAATGGCCTTGGTTTTCAGGGCAAGGTCATACACCCATTGCCCCGGGCCGCCAGTTTCTGCTGGGCCAGGGGCTGCGCTCAATCCATCTTTGCGCCGGACTCGCGTGCAATGCGGCCCCAACGGTCGTTCTCCTTGGCCAAAAATGCCTGAAATGACTGCGGCGAGGCGCTTGAGTTGGGCACGACGGCGGCACGATGGAGCTGCTCGCGCACTTGTGCATCGGCCACGACCTGTTTCAAAGCGGCATGCAGTTTTTCGACAATGGGTCGGGGCGTTCCAGTGGGGGCAAAAATTCCCAACCAGTTCACTGCAGAAAAGGAAGGAAGCCCCTGCTCCTGTGCGGTGGGGACATCGGGCAAGAAATCAACCCGGCTGTCACCGGTCACCGCCAGCGCCTTCAGCCGGCCGTCACGTATGAATGTGATCAACGCAGGCAAATCCATGGTGACCGCATTCACATGCCCGGCGAGCGTGTCACTCACCGCAGGGCCGGCGCCTTTGTAGGGCACATGGGTGATGCGCCCCTTCGAGGCCTGTTTGAGCAGCTCGATCGTCAAATGCGGCAGCCCTCCATTGCCCGAGGAAGAAATCGTCACATCCTGTTTTTTGGCCAACTCCAGCAACTCCTGGAAGTTCTTCACGGGCAGGCTGGGGCCTACCGCAATGGCCTCTGGCGTCAGGCCCACCGAGTTGATGGCAATAAAGTCCTGGTTGACATCGAAGGGAGACTTGGCCAGCAGATGCGGCGCAATTACCAGCGGGCTCGCACTGGACAGCAGCAAGGTGTAGCCATCGGCGGGTGACTTGGCGACCTGGGCGGCCCCCATGGTGCCGCTGGCACCCGGCTTGTTTTCCACCAGTACCTGCTGACCCAGCAGGGTTCCCAATGCGGGCGCCACAATTCTGGCAACAATGTCGTTCGAGCCCCCTGGGGGGTAGCCCACAATCAACTTGATGGGCTTGGTTGGGTAGGTGGTTTGCGCGTGCGCTGTTGCCCACAAGGCACCGGTGGAAAGCCAGGCAGCTCCCATGGCTGCACCCCACAAAACACCTCTGCGCAGGCGGTTTTTTGCGTTCATTTTGTCTCCTGGTTGGTCGCTACATCAGCGTTCTAAGAACTTGTATGCCCGAATGTAGGTCGCGGGTGGATACGAGCCCAGCCGTCAACGGCAAATGCAGTTTTCGTTTCTACCAGCGATGTGTCAGCATGGCTTGCCAGACAATGGCACATGAAAATTTGGCACCAGAGCTTTACGGACCTTCAGGCGTTTCCTCGATATGGTGAAACCTTGGTGGAGCATGCAAGGTCGACTGTTGCACCCGGGGTGGAGGTGGTGATTCACGGCCTGGTGCCAGGCACCTATCCTGCCGCTGTTGCGCCGATGGACTTCAACAGCCACCCCTTCTTGCGTATGAACAATGGCCGTCAGGTGTGCGAGGCCGCACTTGCTGCCGAGGCGGCCGGTTATGACGCCTTTGCATTAGGTTGCTTCTTTGATCCAGCATTGCATGAGGCCCGCTCGTTGGTTGACATTCCGGTGGTGAGTTTGTCGGAAACATCCATGCTCACGGCCTGCTCTCTTGGAAGACGCTTTGCGGTCATATCGCTCAATGATTTCCAGAGCCAGCTGACCGAAGACCTGGCGCACGCATATGGTTTGACCCAGAGATTGGCCGGCATCGTCACCATGAGGCCTGCGGTGTCACTCTTCGAGCTCGAAACCCACTCGGCATCTGTCAAGGCGCGTTTTTTTCAAGCGTGCCAGGAGGCGGTCGCATTGGGGGCCGAGGTCGTGATTCCGGGCGACGGCGTGCTCAATGCCTTTCTCGTTCGCGAGAAGGTGCTGCACGTGGATGGAGTCGTTGTCATGGACCCTCTCGGGGTGTTGTTTCACCACGCTGCCCATTTCGCCCAACTTCGTCATCACACCGGGCTTGGCGTTAGCCGCCGCCAGTTTTATGCCCGCCCCTCGGCGCAGTTTCTTGCCCATATGCGGGCGGCCGATCGGTCTTGGCCGCTGCGAGAGGAAGATTTTTCGGGGCCTCTGCATGCGGGGACCAGAGCCCCCTGATCACAAACGGCAAACCGCCTTGGATGGTGCGCTGCACAAGGGTCTGGTGCAGTGGACTTTTCACCTCGGTGGGTGTCTCTTTTCAGGTCCATCGCCCCCTAGAATTCAGCCACGGTTCAATAATTGAGCCGTGAACGATCAAAGGGATCCATGGACCAAAACTCTCAGAAACGCAACAAAATGGACCGGCTCTGGGCCATGACGGTCTTCGTCCGGGTTGCGGAATGTTCCAGTTTTTCACGCGCCGCCGAGTCGCTCGACCTGGCCAATGCCACGGTGACAGCGTGCATCCGAAACTTGGAGCAGCACCTGGGGGTGACCCTCATTCACCGCGATACGCGGCGTTTGCACCTGACGGAGGAGGGCGCAACCTATCTGGCCCGTGCCCGTGACGTGCTCCGGTACGTGGACGAGGCAGAGTTCGAGGTGCGCAGCCGCATCGGCGAACTGCGGGGCTCTCTTGTCATCGAGACCCCCATTTCTTTTGGACATGCCTTGCTGTGCCCTGCCTTGCCCGGCTTTGCGGCACGCCATCCCCATATATCGACGGCGGTGACGCTCACCAACCAGCCGCACAACCTTATCGAAAAAGCCATCGATGTCGCCATTCGCATGGACCGTGTGGAAGATGCCGACCTGATCGCGCGACCGATCTATGAGGCCTGCTATGTGGTGTGCTGCCGGCCTGACCTGGTGCCGACCTTGCCTGAGCACCCCGGTGAATTCGATCCGCTCCAGTGCCTTGGCGTGCTGGCGGAGGAACGCCGCACCTCGAATCCCTGGATGCTGGAGCGGGGCGAAGAAAAAGTGACGTTGCACCCACAGGGTCGCCTGCACTTCAACAGCAACGACGCGTTGCTGGTGGCTGCACGCCAGGGGGCCGGGGTCGTCCACATTCTGGATATTTTTGCCATTCGCGCCTTGCAGCAAGGGGAGTTGGTGGCTGTCTATCCAGACTGGCAGACGCGCCGGCGCACCTTCTATGCCGTCACGACGCGGGCGCGAAACGATTCCGCCAAAGTCCGGGCATTTACCGATTTCCTCACGGAAGTGATCGATTCAGAGCGCCGGCCCAACGTGTCTCAGCCGGTGCAAGTCCGGCCCCTGAGCAAACGCTGAAGGCGGCCGAGGGCCGCATATTCCCTGGCCGCGAGATGGTCAGCGGTTTGTTGCGCTGGTGGCAGCTACGCGGCCGAGCACCACGGCCTTGCCCAGGGCCGAGCCCGTCATATAGGCGCCGCCGTGAAAACCGCCGATCACTTCGCCAGCGGCGTAGAGGCCTTCAATGACCTCACCGAAGACATCCAGAACGCGCAGGCTGGCGTCCACCCGCAGGCCGCAATAGGTGCCAAAGACGGCAGCGGTGGAGGGATACGCATAAAACGGCCCGGTCTCAATGCGGCGCAATGCGCCGTGGTTGTGGACCAGTTTCTTGCGTCCGAACTCTTCGTCTTCGCCACGGTCACAGAAGCCGTTGTAGCGATCTACCGTGGCCTGCAGGGTTTCGTAGGGGACTTCAATTTGCTGGGCCAGAGCCTGCAGCGTGTCCGCCTTGATGATCAGCCCCTCTTCCATGCGACGGCTGAAATCCAGGATGCGCACACGGTCGTCACCTGAATCAAAAATCGGCTGGTCGAAGATCTGGAATGACGTGTGATAAGGCTGGGCCATGACCGCGTCGCCCAGCAGTTTGTAGGAAATGGACTCGTCCACGAAGCGCTTGCCGTATTCGTTGACGGCTATGGCTCCCTTGTAGACGGCCAGGCAGCTGTGGTGGTTGAGCGTGTCCACAGGGTGCTTGCCGTAGGTACCCTTGATATAAATCATGTCCCGCATGTCAGCGCCCAGTTTCCGCGCCATGGCCAGCCCGTCGCCCACGTTCCCGTCGCCACAGACAAAGACTGCGTTGTCATACTGGGGCGCATAGCGGTGCACCAGTTCGGCATTGCGGCCAAAGCCGCCGCTGGCCAACAACACCCCACGGCGCGCCAGGATGGTGATGTCGCCGTCAGGTCCCGTGGTCAGGGCACCATGCACTGGTGCTGTCTCGCTGTCGCGCAACAGGCGGGTTGCCCGCGTACCCAGCAAAATGGTGACACGACCACTGGCGCGGCAACGCGACTCCAGCAGGCGTACCGTGTCCGCCGGATCGACGGTGTGCACCCGGGGCACCGATTGACCCGACGAGGCCTCAATCACGGGGCTGAACGCCACGCCTTGTTTCTTGAGCCACTCGTAGGTTTCCAGCTGGTGATCGACATAGGTCTGCACCAGCGCCGGGTCGTTCTCATGCAGGCCCACTTCCAGCAGGTCGCGCTTGAGCAGTTCTGCGCTGTCCTCAATGCCCTCTGCGGCCTGCAGGTCGGTGCCGGCAAAGGCCAGGCAACCACCGCTCATGGCCGAGGAGCCGCCGGTGGCGTCCATTTTTTCCAGCAGCACCACGTTCACGCCGGCTTCGGCCGCTTGCAGGGCGGCGGCAAAGCCGGCGAGGCCACCACCGACCACCAGCAGCTCGGTTTGAAGAGTCTTTGTCATTTCATGCTCCTTGCTGGCCGAAGCGGTCGAGCTTGTAAAAGTCCAGCACTTCGCGCAAGCGCTCCCGAGGCGGCGGTTCATTGAAATAACCGCGCTGGCAGCGCTCAATGCCGCTGGTGCGCTTCAAGTCCACCAGAAGTTCCGCCTGCTTGATCCAGCAAGACAGCGAATCGAGCACTGGCACGCCATCTACGCTCGAGATGCCATGGGTGGCCAGCAGCACGCACAGAGGAGCCTCCCCGGGGATGATGACCTCGGCGCCTGCAGCGATCTGCACGCGGGCTGCGGCACGGAAGCGCTCGATCAACGGTGCGGGGTCGGAAAATCCTGACAGCACATCGGTAAATCGAAAGCCCACATCCGAGACACCTACCAGGCGTTCTCCGAGACCATATTTCCTGGCGTTATCGGCAAGGAGGTCGGTCAGCTCATTGATGAACACCAGCACGGCAAAGCGCGAGCCCAGCAGGCAGGAGGTCAGCATGGCTGATTCGCCATAGCCGACCACGGGGATGCGCAGCAGCGAGCGGATCTCGCGCAGCCCCGGGTCGGGCAGCGTGCTGATGGCATAGGCATCAAAGCCCTCGTCTTCTGCACGCACTGCGGCCGCCAGGAACTGCAGCGAGTGCAGGTGCTGGAAGCCGGCGTGGCGGATGTCTTCTCCGGGGTAATTGCTGCGGTAAGTGCCTGGCTGCATACCGTGCATGACGATCTCGGTGTCGCTGCGCGCAACACGCCGGAAATGTGCCTTCAATGCGGCGTCGTACGCCCCCAAGTCCTGCAGCACCGTGAAACTCTGGTGCCAGATGCGAATGCCCATGGTGTTCTTCTCCTCGCGGTGTGGCGTGCGGTCAGGCCGTGAAATCGACTTCCGCAGCGGTCGTGACCTGTTTGCAGAAGCGGCTGATGCTGCCAATCGAGTTGCGGTGTTCTTCGTCGTTGTGCGCGCAGCAGGCGTCTTCAATGAGCACCACTTCATAGTCACGGTCATGCGCATCGCGCACCGTGGCCTGCACCACGGCCTGGGTGGAAACACCCGAGCAGTAGATGCGCGTGTAGCCGCCCGCGCGCAACTGCGCTTCCAGCGTGGTGGAGTAAAACGGGCTCACGCGGTGCTTGACGACCTGCACATCACCGGGCTGCTGTGCCAGGCTGGGGTGAATCTCGGTGCCAAAGCCACCCAGCTTGAACAGGCCGGCCTTGGGGGCGCCGCCGAAAACCGGGGAAGCCTTGGGGCATTCCTGGTACTCGGGCGAGAAGCCCACGCGCACCCAGCCCACGGCCACACCCGCGGCGCGGGCCTTGGCCAGTGCGGTGGCGGTGTGCGCCAGCACCTGGCGGCTGCGCACCTGCTCTCCCAGGGGCGACTTGCCGTTGGGGCCATCGACATGAACCAGGTCGTTTTGCATGTCGAGAACGAGGTAGATTGCTTTCATGGGGTTCCTTGAAGAGTGGAGTGGGGGTAATAAAAGAAAGAGGGGAAAAAGCGGGGTGGCACGCCGTGTCAGTCACACCACATGCCGCCGTTCACGTCGAGTACTTCGCCTGTGATGAACCCGGCATCGCGGCCGGCGAGAAACAGGATGGCGGTGACGACGTCGGCGCTGGTGCCCATGCGGCCCACCGGCACCAGGGCGCGCAGCGTTTCTGGGAAGTCGGTGGTCATGGCGGTCGCGATCGGACCGGGGGCCACCGCATTGGCCGTGATGCCGTGGGCGGCCAGTTCCTTGGCGAGAAAGCCAGTCATCGCATGCACGCCGGCCTTGGATACGCCATAGGCCAGGTTGCCAGCGCGTTGCTGCTCGCCTGCGTCGAGCCATGGCCGGGCGTTGCCCGCATTTTTTCCGACCACCGAGCCGATGTTGACGATGCGGCCGAATCCAGCGCGTTTCATGCCGGGGATGACGGCCTGGCATGCCAGAAAGGTGCCCTTCAGATTGATGTCGATGACGCGGTCCCACTCTATTTCCGGCAGGCCCTCGGCGCTGCCAAAGGAGACTACACCGGCCACATTGACGAGCAGATCGATGGCCCCCAGCTGCGCCTCGGTGCGCGCCACCAGGCCCTGCACCGAGGAGCGGTCGGTCACGTTCAGTCGAACCAGCGGTTCGGTGCGCAGATCGGCCTCGGTCCAGGGCTTGCCGTTCATGCCGTCTGCGGCCACCACGCTGGCGCCGCGCTTGCGCAGCTCCGCCGTCAGTGCCGTGCCGATCGCGCCAGCGGCGCCCGTGACGAGCGCAATCCGCCCGCGATAGTCCATGGTCATATCTGTTCCTTGCTCATTCTTGGCGTGGGGACTCAAGCGCCTGGCGCCGCACAGGCGATTCAACAGGCGCTTCAGAAGTTTCAAGCCGTGGCCTGCGCGCGCGCCGCGGTGTCGCCGGCAATGCGGCCAAACACCAGGCCCTTGAGCACCGAGGTGGCGCCGGTGTAGTTGCCGTAGTAGATGCCCACGGTTTCGCCTGCGGCATACAGTCCCGCGATGGCATCGCCGTCCGCGTCCAGCACCTGGGCCTCGGGATTGATCTTGAGGCCGCCGAACGTGAACACGTTGGCCGAAATGATGGGGTACGCATGGAACGGCCCCTCGGTCAACGGGCAGGCCCAGTGGGACTTGGGCGGGTTCAGGCCTTGCGTGGCCACACCGTCCAGTGCCAGGGGGCTCCAGTCCTTGCCGCTGCACGCTGCGTTGTAGCCGTCCACCGTGGCCTGCAGGCGATCGGCGGGCACGCCGATCTTCGTCGCCAGCTCCGCGATGCTGGCCGCGCTGACGGGCGGCTGGTCGGTGCGGATACCCAGGCGGTAATTCGGGATGCGCGTATGGCGGGCGTCCAGAATGGTCCAGGCCATGCCGCCGCGCTGTTCGAAGATGCGCCGTGTCACGGGCTCGTAGCAGGCATCCACGGTGGTTGGCGCTTCGTTGGTGAAGCGCTCCCCGTCAGCGTTGACCAGAATGCCGTAGGGGAAAATGAAGATCGATGGCTCGGACACCCCGGAGCGCGGGTCCACTGGCTCGGCGTGGTAACTGCCAAACTCACCGCAGGCGGCGGCACCAATGTCCAGCGCCATGCGGATGCCCTCGCCCCGGTTGTAGTAGCCGCCCTTGCAGACGGGGCGCAGGTAGACTGCGCGCGGCCCGACATAGCGCGTCATCATTTCGGTGTTGCCCTCGAAGCCGCCGCAGGCCAGCACCACGCTGCCCATGAGCTCGCGCTGACCCTGTCCGCGCACGGTGGCGTACAGGCCCACCACCTGCCCTTGCGCATTGCGCATCAAGGACTGGGCCGTGGTTTCGTAGAAAAACGTCACCCCCAGTGCTTCGGCCCGTGCGGCGAGCACATCCACCAAGGCCTGGCCGCCACCCACGGGCAGCAGGCGCGGCTGGGATGCCGTCAAAAACTGGGTGGGCAGGAAATCAAAGCGCGCACCGATGCCCTGCAGCCAGGCGATGGTTTGGGGCGCCGCGTCGGAGAAGCGCTCGATGAGGTTGGGGTCCGCCAGGCTCAGGCTGCGTGTCAGCGAGCTGCCGCGCGGGTCGGTGGCCGTTTGTTCGACCAGTTCGGGGTCAATGCTGCCCGAGCCGTTCTCGGCCAGGTGGGTCTCAAAATCGTCGCTCACCTCGGTGAGGCTTTTCATGCGCAGATAGGCTTCGGTGTAACGGCTCTGACCGCCACGCTCTTCCTCGGGGGCGCGCTCCAGAATGGCCACCCGTGCACCTGCCTCGGCTGCGGCCACGGCCGCCGACAAACCTGCCACGCCGCATCCGGCGACCACCACATCAAACTTGTTTTCCATCATTAGCTCCTGTATCGGTTCCGCATTTGGGGCGGCTTGGGGTCAATGATTCACAAGGCAAGCGAATGTGGGAAGGCGTTCCAAGCGAATAGTATTTTTGGCGCCAGCCTGCGTCCGGGCATGCCTCGGCGCCGGTACGAAACCATGCCCACAGACTTTTCGTATTAACCGAAAAATCCATTTGCCTCTGCCCGCTGTCGGGCCCTTGCGCAAATGCCCATGATTGGCAGCGTTGCAGGCCGGCGCGTCGCCCTGGCCTTCACCGTTTCATCCCCTTCCAATGAGCGGCCCAGCGCCGACCCGGAGACATCCATTCATGAAAAAAATCTGCATCGCCGTTTTCACCACCTTGGTGTCCATCGCAGCGGGGGCACAGACACCAGCGACTTACCCGACCCAGCCCATCAAGCTGGTGGTGCCGTGGCCGGCTGGCGGAGGCACGGACGCGGTGTCCCGGCATGTGGCATCCGCCATGGCGCTGCAGATCAAGCAGCAGGTCGTGGTGGACAACCGTCCGGGCGCCAATGGCATGCTGGGCACCGAGGCGGTGTCGCGCGCCCAGCCCAACGGCTACACGCTGGGGATTGCGTCGGTGGAAACGCACGCCATCAACCCCCATGTGTACAAGAAGGTGGGTTACAACGTTCAGAAGGATTTCACCCCGGTGGCATGGGTGGGCCAGTTCCCCTATGCCATGGCCGTGCGGCCGGGGCTGGAAGTGCGTGACATCGCCGGGCTGGTGGCCCTGGCCAAGGCGCAGCCGGGCAAGCTCAGTTATGCCTCCTGGGGGGTGGGCAGCTCTTCGCAAATTGCTTTCGAGATGTTCAAGCAGGCGGCCAAGATTGATGTGTTGCATGTGCCGTATCAGGGCGCTGCTCCGGCCATTACGGCGCTGGCCTCCAACCAGGTCGATGTGCTGATGGTTCCCCTGTCGGTGGCCATGCCCCAGCAGCAGGGGGGGCGGCTGAAATTGCTGGGCCTGGCGTCTGCCAAGCGTCTGCCCGCAGCACCCGATCTGCCGACGTTGACCGAGCAGGGCTTCGCCGTGGAAGGCGGCACCTGGCTTGCGGTCATGGGGCCAGCTGGTCTCGCGCCCGCGGTGGTGGAACAGGTGAACCGGGCGGTGAATGCCGCGCTCGACACCGCCGAGCTGCGTTCCACGCTGACGAAGCTGGGGGTGGAGCCGCTCACCAGCACCCCTGCGGGCGTGCAAACGCGCATCGATGCCGAGTCGGCACGTTGGAGCGCCGTCATCAAAAACGCTGGCATCCAGCTCGACCAGTAGAGCGCACCGGCATCCCGTGGCCGGGGTGCATGGGCTGTGCGTAGCACCGACGTTGCACTGGCAGGCGCGTGAGCGTTCGGCTCCCTCGCTTGCCTGCCGCTGCCATTCCACAACCCCCGGTGAAACTTGATTGCATCCATGGAAACAAACGTCAATACGCAGTCGTTGAGCCGCCAGGTCGTGCGCTTGCTGCAGCAACGCGATACCCACGGCGGTATTCCCCCGGTAATTCGCCGCAAGGCGCGTCAGCACATTGCCGATGCGCTGGCCATTGGCCTCGCGGCTACGCGCAGCCAGCCTCTGGCGCAGCAGTTGCTCGATGCCATGAGCATGGGTGCTGGCGGTGGTGCCTGCGGTGTCTTTGGCAGCGCCGCACGCCATGCGCCCAGTTTGGCGGCGTTCACCAACGCCGCACTGATCCATACGCTGGACTTCGATGACATCCACGATGCCGCTCGCCTGCACCCGACGGCCGTGACCCTGCCTGCGGCCCTGGCGGCTGCCGATCTGGTGGGCGCGCCGCCCGCCCGCGTCGTCAACGCAGTGGCCTTGGGCAATGAGTTGATGTGCCGTCTTGGCGTGATGTATTCCCCCATGGGGCGCGGGCCCGGGGCCGACTGGTTTCTGACCCAGCTTTTTGGCTACTTTGGCGCAGGGCTGAGCGCTGCGCTGGTGCTGGGCTTGAGCGAAGACCAGATTGTTTCCACCTTGGGACTGGCGTACATGCAGGCGGCGGGGGGCAAGGAGGCCGGCTTCGGTGTCGGTGCCACCGGGCGCAGCATTTATCCCGCGTTCGCGGCCATGGGCGGTGTCACGGCGGCGCTGCTGTCCAAGGCGGGTGTGGTTGGGCCAGAGTCTGCCTTGGATGGCGCGGCGAGCCTGTTTCGCATCTATCTGGAGGGCCCGCCCAGCGCTGCGCAGGTGGCGCTGTTGCTCGATCCCGACGGCTGGCAATTCCAGGCCACCTGCATCAAACCCTGGCCGAGTTGCCGTCTTTCGCACCCGTATGTGTCCGCAGCGCTGGCCTTGCGCGAGCAGTTGCAAGGCGCGGGTGTCCGCAGCATGGTCGTGGCCGTCAATGCCTCGGCGGCCAAGTTGTGTGCGCCGCTGGCGGATCGGCGCCGGCCACGCACCCTGCAGGACGCCAAGTACAGCGTGCCCTACATGACGGCATTCACCCTGGTGCATGGCGCCGTGGATCTGAATACGCTGCATCTGGATGGCTTGTCCGACCCTGCCGTGCTCAACGTCGCCGACCGCATCGAGATTGCGGAGATCCTGCCCGACAAGCCGGGACACCCGCCCGCTGAAATCCATGCGGTGACCACTGACGGTCGTGAAATCAGGGTGAGTGCGCGAGATTTTGATCTGTCGGACGACGGCGTGCGCGCCAAATTCGATGCCTGCCTGGCCTATGCGGGCCGTGCGCAGCAGGCCGATGCACTGTGGCAGTGCCTCGATACCCTGGATGAGCAGCGCAGCCTGGACTTCATGTTCGGCTGAGGCGGGCGCGGTGACCGCATATCCACCCGACGCAAGCGCCATGCGGAAACATTCCAAAAAGGAAACCTTGATGCAGCAAAGCAAAGCAGGGGGGTCTTCCTGCACCCTGTGGGGGCGGCCATGAGGGCCGCAGGCCGCTGTGCCGTCATCACGGGTGCCGCCAGCGGGCTTGGAGCGGCTGCCGCCCATCGGCTGGCGGCCGAAGGCGCGCGGGTGGTGATTGCGGACCTTGATGGCGAGCGAGCAATGACCATGGCACGGCAGATAGACCCTGGGGGCCGGCGGGTTGTGGGGCTTGCCTGTGACATAGCCCGTGACGAAGACAACGAACGCATGGTGCGCGATGCCGAAGCCTTTTTTGATGCCCCGATTGATCTCTTTGTTGCCAATGCCGGTGTGGGATTCTCGGGCTCGCTGCTCGATGCCAGCAGTGCGCAGATTCGCCGCACGGTGGAGGTCAACGTGACCGGCAGCCTGCTGTCGGCGCAGGCAGCGCTGCGCAGTATGGTGCAGGGCCCCAGCAGTTGCCTGATCTTTACGGGATCGCTGCAAAGCGTGCTGGCGCGGCCCCAGCGCAGTGCCTACACGGCGAGCAAGCACGCTATCGTGGGCATGGTGAAAGCGCTGGCCTTGGAGCTGGGCCAGCGCGGCGTACGCGTCAATGCCGTAGCGCCAACCGCAACCGACACGCCGTTCCTGCGCGCGCAATGGGCCGCCACGGGGCAGTACGTGGCGAGCCATTTGCAGGCAGCGCAACAGTCGCTGCCTCTGGGGCGTCTGCCCGATCCCGAAGACTATGCCCAGGCCGTTCTCTTCCTGGCCTCCGGGCACGCCAAGTCCATTACAGGCCACACCCTGATGCTCGACTGCGGCGCCTCCGCTGGCCGCATGTAGCGCGCTTCTTGCGCCCAGTGCTTTCCCGCTTCTTCTTTCCAACCCGTGAGACAAACCATGAAAAAACAGATGAATGGATTGCAAGCTGCCGCTGCCGTGGTGGCGGCTTTGTGGGGAGGGCTGGCCATGGCACAGTCCGACTATCCCAGCAAACCGATCAAGATCATCGTGCCCTTTGCCGCTGCGGGCAGCACGGACATCCTGGCGCGCTCCCTGGCGAGCGCCTTGTCGCGCGAGCTCGGGCAATCGGTGGTGGTGGACAATCGTCCGGGCGCCAGCGGCAACATCGGCGCGGAGGCGGTCGCCAAAGCCGCACCCGACGGCTACACGCTGCTGTACACATCGACCAATCTCACTGCCAATCCGGCGCAGATGAAAGTGCCCTACGACGTGACGCGCGATTTCGCGCCGATTTCGCGCATCGCCTTCCTGCCACTGGTGTTGATCAAGTCCGCGCAAGTGCCCACCCAGTCGGTGCAGGACCTGGTGAGCGTGGTCCGCGCCAACCCGGGTAAATACAACTTCTCGTCCAGCGGCAAGGGCGGCGCGCCGCACATGGCCGGCGAACTCTTCAAGTCAGCTGCGGGCCTGGACATGACCCATGTGCCCTACAACGGCGCCGGCCCCGCGCTCAACGATGTGGCGGCCGGGCTGGTGCAGCTCACGTTCACTACCTACACCTCGGCGCAGGCCTTGCTCAAGACAGACAAGGTGTCGGCGGTGGCGGTGGCAGGCAAGCGGCGTCTGGTTTCGCTGCCGCAGGTTCCGACGTTCGAGGAAAGCGGTGTGAAAGGCCTGGAGATGGGCACCATGAACGGGCTGCTGGCACCTGCCAAAACGCCGCAACCCGTGATCGACAAGATCTACGCCGCCGTGTTGCGCGCCGCCGAACGGCAGGAATTCAAGGCCCAGTTTGTTGAGCAGGGTGCTGAACTGCTGGTCGAAGATCCAGCCCAGTTTGCGGCCTACATTCGCTCTGATGTGCAGCGTTGGAAAGAGCTGACTGCGCGCATCGGAGGCGTGCAGTAACGCAGTGAAGGCACTCGCGCCAGCGAGTGCCTTCACTTGTTGCGAGAAAGCGGCGCCCAGGGGCAGGCGCCTCGAAAATCATCGGCCTGTGTCGCCTGTGTCGCTTGCAGCGGCCGCAAGTTCCTCGGCCAGCAGGGGCAGCAAATCCTGCCATTCGGCTACTACCCCCACGTCAGCGCGCGCAAAGATTGGTGCGCTGGGGTCTTTGTTGACCGCGATGATGCGGCTGTCTGCCGACACGCCCGCCATGTGCTGCGGCGTGCCCGAAACGCCCACCGTGAAGTAGATACGCGGGCTGACAAATTTCCCCGATTGGCCAATCTGCCGCGCCACCGGCACCCAGCCGGCATCCACCGTGGGCAGGCTGCCGCCCAGCGCGGCACCCAGCTGGCCGGCGATGCGGCCGAGCAGGGCAAAGCCTGCTTCGCCCTGCATGCCGCGGCCACCACTGACCACCAGGCGTGCCCCTTCGAGCGTCGGCATCTTGTCGGCTGTGTCGTCCACTGTGGCCTCCGGGGCCGCAGGCAAGGCCACGGACAACACCGCATGGTGCTGCTGGGGCGCTGCCAGTGGCGCCGTGGCAGGGGCGGGGGAAGCGGGGCGCCAGGTGGCCAGGCAATAGGCGGCTGCGCTGGCCAGCTGCAAGGCCACGCGCCCGCCATAGGCCGGGCGTGTGCCGACGACCTCGTCGCCCTGAAGTGCCATGTCCGTGCAGCGGCCCAGCGAGATGCCCTGCAGCAGGGGCGCCAGGCGCGCAGCGCATTCCTCGCCCAGCGGCCCCGGGGGAAGCAGCAGCAAGGCAGGGGCGCAAAGGCCCGCGATATCGATCGCCTGCAGAAACAGGGGCACGAGGTTGTCGGCATCGGAGCGCACCCAGCTCGGGTGGCTCAAGTCCCACCAGCGTGTGGGGCAGGCCAGGTTCTGCGGTGGCAGCGGTGCGTTGCCGCCTGGGCGCAGCGCCAGCACCTCAAGCGTGCCACCTTGCGCGAGCGCGGCGGCAGCCGCCAGCAGTTTGTCGGGGTTGTCACCGGCCTCCGCCGGGGGCAGCAGTACAGCAATGCGGCGCGCAGTCGTCATGCGGGTTCTCCAGAGGCGAGTAACAAAGTAGCCAGTGCGCGTGCCTGGGCGGCCGTGTCCCCATCGAGCATGTGGCAGGCGCTGGTGCGCGCGGGGGCGGCTGCGAGGGCGGTGCCGGCCCATTGCATAACCGGGGTGGGTGGGCCGTCGGGCAGCGTGGTCAGATCGAAGGCCATTTTCTTGGCTGCCATGACGTTTTTGAGCAGCGGGTGGCGCAGGCGGTTGCGTGCATGGTTGGTGACGGCCGCGAGAACCGGCAAGTCTTTGCGCACACGCTCTTGCACGGCGCCTTGCTGGCGCACCAGTCGCAGGCCACCGCCGGATTCGGCCGCTGCCTCCAGCACCAGTGTGGACAACGGCCATGCCAATGCCTGGGCCAGGGTGGCAGGAAGGCTGCCGTCGTCCTGGTCACCAAACTCGCGTCCCGTCAACAGCAGGTCGGGCGCTGGCGTGAGCGTTTGCATATAAGACGCAAGGGCCGATGCCAGGGCCGCGCTGTTCCAGGCGGGCCAGCGGGCCGTGTCGAAGGCGCAGACCTGGTCCAGCCGAAAACTGGCGACATGGCGCAGCAGCGGGTCCTGCGCCGACGATGCGGCCACCAGGGCGCGGATCTGCACATGGGGGTTGGCATCGCGCAGCTTCAGCGCCAGCTCGAGCGCCGCTTCGTCAAAGGGACTCAGCAGGGGATAGGTGGCCCGCTGGGTGTCCAGCGTCGTGGCCGCGAGGGTGGCGGGCAGCGGCCATTTGGGGTCCGCTATGCCAGCCAGAATAACCAGAACGTTCATGGGTTCAATCAAAGAGTAGTGGTTTCGCAAAGAAGTTTGCTGGCAGATGAGGCGGGGGCCAAGCATGTCTGGGCGAATATTCCTTTCGGCCCAGGCAGTCGGTGGCTCCTGGTCTGCACCGGGTGTGGCCATCGGCGATGGGCTGCGGAGCCGCCATGGGCCGTGCGGCGTTTGGCATCCGGTCCTGCCGTTGCGTGCCTATGCCCTGCCGGCAGGTCCTGCTTTCCTTGTTCGGTGTTCACGAATTGATCTTTCGCCGCAGCCGGCTACTCAGCGCGAAGACGGCCCCATAGACTGCAGCTCATTTCCGATTCGTCACGACAAGGACGCAAAAAAATGGCTATGTTCCATTCCACCAAGACCGCCCCGTTCGGGCCCTGCCTTTGGGCGCCCCACGCCCACTCCACGAGGACCACGGCATGAGCGCCGCCGTGGCACAGGACGCTGTGGACGTTCTCGTCGTCGGGGCTGGCAATGCAGCGCTGTGCGCCGCGCTGGCGGCGGCTGAGCAAGGGGCGCGTGTGCTGGTGCTGGAGCGCGCGCCGGAAAGCGCACGCGGCGGCAACTCCGCCTACACCGGCGGTGCATTTCGCGTGGCTTATGACGGCGCGCAGGACATCGCCCGCCTGGCCGATCTCTCGGAAGACGAGCTGGCGCGTTCGGATTTCGGCACCTATCCCGCATCGCAGTTTTTCGACGAGCTGATCGAGATGAGCGGTCTGCGCGCCGATGCGGACCTGGTCGATGTACTGGTGAACAACAGCTTCGAAACCTTGCAATGGATGCGCAGCCAGGGCGTGCGCTTTATTCCCATCCATGGCCGCCAGTCGTTCGTGGTCGATGGCAAACACAAGTTCTGGGGCGGGCTGACGATCGAAGTGTCCGGCGGCGGCGCCGGCCTGGTGGAGTCTTTGTTCACCCGTGCGCAGCGCCAGGGCGTGCGCATTGCCTATGACCACAAGATGACCGAGCTGCTGGTGGAAAACGGGGCGGTTTGCGGGGTGGTTGCCGTGCACAACGGACAGGTGCGTGAGCTGCGCGCCGGTGCGGTGGTGCTGGCGGCCGGCGGTTTCCACGCCAACACCGAATGGCGTGCGCGTTACCTGGGCACCAACTGGGATCTCGCCAAGGTGCGTGGCTCGCGCTACAACACGGGCTTGGCCATTCAGGCCGCGCTGAACCAGGGTGCACGCGCGGCCGGCCACTGGACCGCTTGCCACAGCGTGTTCTACGACGCCAATGCGCCTGAGTTTGGCGACCCCGCGTTGCTGAACCAGCAAAAGAACTATTTCAACCTGGGCGTGGTGGTGAACACCCTGGGTGAGCGGTTTGTCAACGAAGGCGAAAACTTCCGCAACTACACCTACTCGCGCATGGGCGCGGCCATGCTCAAACAGCCGGGGGGGCGGGGCTGGCAGATATTCGATGCCCAGGGCGCAGCCTTGCTGCCCGACGAGTACCGCGTGCGGCACGCCACGCGCTACCAGTCTGACACCCTGGAAGGGCTGGTGGCGCAGTTCGAGGGGGTCGACAAGGCGCAACTGCTGCGCACGCTGAGCGAATTCAACGCCGCCGTGGACCGCAGCGTGCCGTTCAATCCCGCTGTGCTCGACGGACGCCGCACCCAGGGCCTGGCCATCGACAAGACCAATTGGGCGCTGCCTCTGGAACAGGGGCCGTTCGTGGCCTTTGAAGTCAGTTGCGGCATTACCTGCACCTATGCCGGGCTGTCGATCACGCCGCGGGCCCAAGTGCTGGACGAAGAAGGTCGCACCATGCCGGGCCTTTACGCCGCGGGCGAGATGGTGGGCGGCTTGTACTACACCAAATACCCCGGCGGCGCAGGCCTGACATCGGGCTCGGTGTTCGGCCGCATCGCCGGAACGCAAGCCGCTCTCCATGGACGCACGCAATAGTCCCCTGCTGCATTGAACTTACCTATTTTTTTGTCATGACCCACTCTTCTTCCCCCTCAAGTGCTGGTGCCCGTTTCCGCCAGGCCCTGGCCGCCGAAAAGCCGCTGCAAATCGTGGGCGCCATCAATGCCAACCATGCGCTGCTGGCCCAGCGCGCGGGTTACCGTGCCCTTTATCTTTCGGGTGGCGGTGTGTCCGCCGGGTCGCTGGGCATGCCCGATCTGGGCATCATCAGCCTGGAGGATGTGCTGATCGATGTGCGCCGCATCACCGATGTCTGCGACCTGCCGCTGCTGGTGGACATCGACACCGGTTTTGGCCCCAGCGCCTTCAACATTGCCCGCACCGTCAAGAGCCTGATCAAGGCCGGCGCTGCCGCTTGCCATATCGAGGACCAGGCGGGCGCCAAGCGTTGCGGCCATCGCCCCGGCAAGCAGATTGTTTCCGTCGAAGAGATGACCGACCGCGTGAAGGCCGCGGCCGACGCCCGCACCGATCCTGATTTTTATCTGATCGCCCGCACCGATGCCATCGCCACTGAGGGGGTGGACGCGGCCATCGAGCGTGCCCAGCGGTGCCTGGAGGCCGGTGCCGACGCGATCTTTGCCGAGGCCGTGCGCGACCTCGACACCTACCGGCGCTTTGTCGATGCGCTGGGCGCGCCCGTGCTGGCCAACATCACCGAGTTTGGCCAGACGCCGCTGTTCAGCCGCGACGAGCTGGCTGGCGCTGGCGTGGCCATGGCGCTGTACCCGCTGTCCGCGTTCCGTGCCATGAACAAGGCCGCCGAGAACGTCTACCAGAGCATTCGCCGCGATGGCCACCAGAAGGCCGTGGTGGACAGCATGCAGACCCGCGAAGAGCTTTACGACCGCATCAGTTACCACGCGTTCGAGCAGTACCTGGACCGCTTCGCACAAGGCTAGGGCCATGCCCCAAGGGGCGCAGACCCGCCATCGCCGCCGCGCGCGATCTGACTTGTGCCCGGCGTGGCGGCAGAGCGCATTGAATGCCATTCTTTTGCTATAAATTAAATAGCTAATGGTGCATGTTTTATAAGCACTAGAGCTATTTTTGATTTAAAAAAACTGGAGACGACCGCCATGGGCCTTGATCTTTCCCGCCGCACCCTCGTGCAGGTCGCCTGCGCCGCCTTGGCCAGTGCAGCCCTGCCATCGCTGGCGCAGACCGCCTGGCCGAGCAAGCCCATCAGGATCATTGTTGGCTACCCGGCAGGGGGCGCTTCGGATGTGGCGGCGCGCATTGTCGGGCAGAAGTTGTCGGAGCGCCTGGGCCAGCCTGTCGTGATTGACAACCGTCCGGGCAGCGCCGGCAACGTGGGTGCGGACGCGGTGGCGAAGGCGGCGCCCGATGGCTACACGCTGCTGCTGGGCACCATTTCGCTGTCGGTCAACCCCAGCCTCTATCCCAGGATGAGCTACGACCCCGTCAAGGACCTGCGCGCCATCGGTATGATTTCATCGACGCCCTTCCTTCTGGTCGTCAACCCCCAATCGCCGTACAGGACGGTCAAGGACCTGCTCGATGCGGCGCGCACCACCGCGGGCGCGAAGCCCGCAGAAATCAACTACGCCACGGCCGGCAATGGCTCTGGCGCCCACCTCTTCACGGAGCTGCTGGCCAGCACCGCCGGCATTGCCCTGACCCATATTCCCTACAAAGGTGCGGCCCCGGCGATGAACGATGTGCTGGGCAACCAGGTGCCGTTGACCTTTGACAACATCATCACGACGCTGCCACTGGTGAAAGCCGGCAAGCTCAGGGCGCTGGCCGTGAGCACCCGCAAGCGGTCTCTGGTGGCCCCGGACATTCCCACATTGCATGAGAGTGGCGTGGCGGGTTTTGATGCCACCGCCTGGTTCGGCTTGTTTGCTCCCCAGGGCGTTCCGCGCGAAATCATGTCCCGGCTGAATGGGGAGATGAACGAGGCCGTCAAAGATGCCCAGGTGAGCGAAAAGCTTTTGCAGCTGGGGGCGGAGCCGGTGCAGACAACGCCAGACGAGTTTGACGCCTTCTTCAAGGCAGAAGTCGCCAAGTGGAAGAAGGTGGTGCAGTCATCCAAGATACGGGTGGACTGATTTCCTGCGGATAGGACGTCTGCTTCAGGCGGGCTGTGGTTGCCTTGTGGGGGAACCATGTATGGTGTCGCCATGAACCTGGTGGTGCTGTTTCAGGGGGCAGTGACTGTTGCAGTCTGGCGCCTGAAGCTGCCGAATGCGGCTTGATCGATTGCGTGCCAGATCAGCGTGCAAGGTAGCGCAAGATGCCGGCCAGCGTGTAGATCTCGGGATAGTCTGCTTCGGGGATCGGCATGCCGCTGCCCTGGCTGAGACCCGTAACGAAGTTCAGGAAATCCATCGAGTCCAGGTCCAGCGCTTCGCGCAGATCCTCCTGTTCCCTCACGGTGGACAGGTCGGCCTCAGGGGCAATGCCGGCCAGGACTTCGGCGGCCAGGGCGTGAATTTCGGTGGCGTTCATGGGGGCTCCGGTCGTCAAAGGGTGTCGGGGGATTGCAGAGCGCTGTCTATGGCGGCCAGCAATTGCCCGCCCAGATGGCCGTCGCTGACGCGGTGGTCGGCGGCCAGACTGACGGACACCACGGCTTGCGGCAGCACCTGGCCCTGCACGACCCAAGGCCGTTCGACGATGCGGCCAAAGCCGAGGATGGCCACCTGCGGTGGATAGATCACGCCCAGCACCTCGTCGGCACCCCGGTCTCCCAGGCTGGTGACGGTGACCGTGGGGTCGCTCAGTTCGGAACTGCGCAGGCCGCCGGCGCGGGCGCGTTGCACCAGGTCGCGCAAGGCGTCCATCAGCGCCGGCAACGGCAGGTTTTGCGCATGGTGGATGGCAGGGGCGACCAAGCCGCCCCCGCGCAGGGCAATCGCCCAGCCCAGGTGCACGGGGGGGGCCGGCTGGAACTGGCCATCGACATACAAGCCATTGAACTGCGGAAACTGCGCCAGGGCCTTGGCCGCTGCTTTCAACAGGAGCACGGCGGGCAGCAGGCGCTCGGCGGGCTCCCGCGTGCGGTTCCATGCGCTCAGCCAGCTTTGCGCGGCCGCGAAGCTGATGGTGCTGCGCAGGTAGTAATGCGGAATTTCCCGCTTGGAGCGGCCCATGGCCGCGGCGATGGCCCGGCGCATCTGATCGGGATCGAACCCGCCGCGGGGCCTGGTTGGTGTGTTCGCTGGAGTGATCGACGGCCCTGCAGGGGCCGCGGTGGGCGCGGCGTGGGCGCTGCGTGCGACGTCGGCCAGTGTCACGGCGCCTTCCACACCGGTACCGCTCAGGGTGTCGGGGTCGATGCCCAGCGCTTGGGTATGGTGGCGCGCGGCTGGGCTCACCTTGCGGCGGTGGCTGGTAGGCGGGTGCATGGGGGCGGTCGGTGCCTCCGCCACGGGCAAGTGCGAAGGCAGTGCGGCAGGTGGTACAGAAGTCGTCGGTGCGGGGGCCGCTGGCGCAGCAGCGGACTCCGGCCCCCGCACACTGGCCAGCACTGCGTCGACCGGCAGTTCCTGCCCCAGCGGTACCAGGTCGTCGATGGTGCCGTCCAGGAAGCATTCGACATCGATGGCGCCCTTGTGCGTCTCGACGACGGCGATGACGTCCCCCGAGCGGACATGGTCGCCCGGGCGCACCTTCCATTCGACGACCGTGCCGGTTTCCATGTCGGCGCCCAGGGCGGGCATGGTGAAGTCGGCCATCAGCGCCTCCTCATTGCGGCCGCACCAGCGCGCGGGCGGTGGCCACGATCTCGGCGACGGAGGGCAGGGCGGCTTCCTCCAGCTGCGCGGCGTAGGGGATGGGCACCTCGCGGCTGCACACGCGGCGGATGGGGGCGTCCAGCTCGTACAGGGCGTCTTCCGCCAGCCGCGCGGCGATCTCTGCGGAAATCGAGCCCGACTTCCAGCCCTCATCGACGATGACGACCCGGTGGGTGCGCACTACGGAGGCGATCACGGTGGCCATGTCCAGCGGGCGCAGCACGCGCAGGTCGATGACTTCGGCGGAAATTTGCTCGGCCGCCAGCGCGTCGGCAGCGGCCAGGCATTTGGGCAGGCTGTTGCCGTAGGTGACCAGGCTGACATCGCTGCCCGCGCGCCGCACCTTGGCCTGGGTGAGGTCCACCGCCTGCACGGCGGGATCGAGCTCGCCCTCGGTGTTGTAAAGCACCACATGCTCGAAGATAAGCACCGGGTTGGGGTCCGCCAGCGCGGCGGCCAGCATGTGGCGGGCGTCTTCCACGGTGGCGGGAGCCAGCACCTTCAGGCCCGGAATGTGCGCGTACCAGCCCTCCAGGCTGTGCGAATGCTGCGCTGCCAGCTGGCGGCCGCCGCCGGTGGCCATGCGGATCACCAGCGGCACCGCAAACTGCCCCCCGCTCATGTGCGCCAGCGTGGCGGCGTTGTTCATGATCTGGTCCAGTGCCAGCAGGCTGAAGTTGCAGGTCATGATCTCGACGATGGGCCGCAGGCCTGCCACGGCGGCGCCGATGCCGATGCCGGTGAAGCCGTTCTCGGCCAGCGGCGTGTCGAGGATGCGCTGCGGGCCAAATTCTTCCAGCAGGCCCTTGGTGACGGCGTAGCAGCCGCCGTATTTGCCGACATCCTCCCCCATGACGAAGGCGCGTGGGTCGGCCATGAGCGCGTCGCGCAGCGCCTGGCGGCAGGCTTCCCGGTAGCTCATGCGCAGCGTTGGTGTGGTGTCGGCCATTACGACACCTCCTGCACCACGCGGTCCATGGTCACAAAGCGCTCCAGCGTGTCCGGTGCTTCCAGGGTGCCAGCTTCCGCGAAGGCGACCGCTGCTGCGATTTCTGCCGCCACTTCGGCATTGATGGCGGCGGCTTCGGCGGCGTCGAGCTGGTGGTTGGCCTGCATCCAGGCGCGCAGGTGCTCGATGGGGTCGCGCTGCTTCCACTGCTCTACCTCGTTGCGGGTGCGGTAGGCCTGGGTGTCGAACATCGAGTGCGCCCGGAAGCGGTAGGTGCGCGCCTCCAGGAAGAAGGGGCCGGAGCCGCTACGGATGTGCTCCACCGCCCGCCGCGCGGCAGCCTCCATCTGGATGGGGTCCATGCCATCGACCTGCTCGGCCGGCAGGCGGTAGGCAGCGGCCTTGCGCCAGACCTCGGTCTCGGCCTCGGAGTCGGCCAGCGGCACCCCCATGGCGTAGAGGTTGTTTTCGCAGACGAACAGCACCGGCAGCTTCCACAGCTGCGCCATGTTCAGCGTTTCATGGAAGGTGCCTTCCCCCACCGCGCCTTCGCCAGAGAAGCAGACGGTGACCGCGCCGGCGCGTAGCCGCTGGTCGGCCATGGCAATTCCGGCGGCCAGCGGCAGGCCACCGCCGACGATGGCGTTGCCGCCAAAAAAGCGGCGCGCGCGGTCAAACAGGTGCATGGAGCCGCCGCGCCCGCCGCAACAGCCTTCCTGCTTGCCCAGCATTTCCGCCATCAGCGGGGCCATGGGCACGCCATGCGCCAGCGCATGGCCGTGTTCGCGGTAGGTGGCGACCACCGCGTCGCCCGGCTGCAGCGCGGCCATTACGCCGACGGCCACGGCTTCTTCGCCGTCGTAGAGGTGCAGAAAGCCGCGGATTTTCTGCGCCTGGTACAGGGCCACGCATTGCGCCTCGAAGCGCCGGATGCGCAGCATCTCCCGGTACAGCCGGTGCAGGTGCGCACGGTCAAGGTGGAGTTTGTCAGCCATGGTGCGGCCTCACTTTTCGTCGCTTTCCAGCGTGGACAGGTCGCCTTCCGGCAGGCCCAGCTCGCGCGCCTTCAGCAGGCGGCGCATGATTTTTCCGCTGCGGGTCTTGGGCAGGTTGGTGCGGAAGGCGATGTCCTTGGGCGCCACCGCCGCGCCCAGGCGCTTGCGGGCATGGCCCAGCAGATCGCGCCGCAGGGGCTCGCCGGCCTCGAAACCAGAGTTGAGCGCGACGAAAGCCTTGACCACCTCGCCCACCATCGCATCGGGAATGCCGATCACCCCGGCCTCGGCCACGGCGGGGTGCTCCATCAAGGCGCTTTCGACCTCGAACGGGCCGATCAGGTGGCCGGCCGACTTGATGACATCGTCCGCCCGGCCGACAAACCAGTAGTAGCCCTCGGCATCGCGGCGCGCCAGGTCGCCGGTGAGGTACCAGCCATCGACAAAGCATTTGCGGTAGCGCTCTTCCTCGTGCAAATAGCCCCGCATCATTGACGGCCAGGGCGCCTTGAGGGCCAGCTCACCATCCACGTCCGGGGCATCGATCACCTGGATGCCGCCACCTTCGACGCGCTGCACGATCGCTGCGGTGATGCCGGGCAGCGGCTTGCCCATCGAACCCGGCAGGATGTCGAGCGCCGCAAAGTTGGCAATCATGATGCCGCCGGTCTCGGTCTGCCACCAGTTGTCGTGGAAGGGCAGGCCAAAGGCGCGCTGGCCCCAGACCACCGCTTCGGGGTTGAGCGGCTCGCCCACGCTGGACAGGAAGCGCAGCGCCGACACATCGTGCCCCTGCACGGCCTCGGCGCCCAGCTTCATCATCATGCGGATGGCCGTGGGCGCGGTATACCAGACGCTGACGCGCTCGCGCTCCAGCACGCCATACCAGGTGGCGGCGTCGAATTCGGCTTCGACGACCACGGTCGTCACGCCGTTGACCAGCGGCGCGATGATGCCGTAGCTGGTGCCGGTGACCCAGCCGGGGTCTGCGGTGCACCAGAACACATCGTCGTCATGCAGGTCCAGCGCATAGTGGCCCGTGACCGCATGCGCCAGCACGGCGGCATGCACATGCACGGCGCCCTTGGGCCGGCCGGTAGTGCCGCTGGTGAAATGCAGCAGCGCCATGGATTCCGGGTCGGTGGGCGCGATGGTGTAGTCGGGCGGGCAGCGGTCCACGAGATCCTGCCAGCGGTGGATTCCGGCGTCTGTGGGGCTGTCGGGGTTTTTGCCCGCACCACCAACGAGGATCACATGGCGCAGCCCGGGCAGGCGCTCGCGCAGGCACTGGACCTTGCGGGCGTACAGCTCGGGTGTGGTGACCAGCACCCGCGCGTCGCCCATCTCGGCGCGGGTGGCGATGGGTTCGGGACCGAAGGCCGAGAACAGCGGAGTCACCACGCAGCGGGCCTTGAGGGCGCCCAGCACGGCGATGTAGAGCTCCGGCAGGCGCCCCATCAGCGCAAAGACGCGTTCGCCTGGCAGGACCCCCAGGCGCTCCAGCGCGTTGGCGAAACGGTTGGTTTCCTGCGCGAGCTGCGCAAAGCTCAGTTTGCGCCGGGCACCGGATTTGCCCAGCCACCGCAGCGCGGTGCGCTCGCCCCGCCCATGCGCCAGATGGCGGTCCACCGCCTCGTGGGCGATGTTGAGGCCGCCACCCGATCCACCATCAGGCAGGCCATCGAGCCCTTGGGCCGCCGTCTGCCAGCTGAATGCGGCCACGGTCTTCCCATAGTCCCAAAGGTTCGGACGCACCCGCATCCCCTGTGGGTTCTTGACGATGCGCGCAAGCGACGATGCTCCCATGGCATGGCCTCCCCATACCGGCAAGGTTTGCCGATGCGTGCCATGTTAGCGCTGGATGGGGCCTGTTGTGTGCTGTTTTGTGGTGATCCTTGATCTTGCATGCATGCACATGGGCGGCACAGGCAGGGCTTCATTGATCAATGGAGGCACTCCAGCGGTCGCCCCAGCTCTGGGCGCGGTCGATGTTGCGTCGGTCCCTTTTGGTGGGGCGTCCTTCCTGCAGCGTGGCGGCGGGTTCGGGCGCCAGGCGGCGCTGCTCAGCGGATTTTTCCCGCGCAGCGATGCTGTCGGCCGTTTCCTCGTACAGCAGTTGCGCCACCGGGGCCGGTCCGCGGTGGCCACTCAAGCCCCGCACGCGCACGGTGCGGGCCACCGCGCCCTGGCGCAAGGCCACGGTGTCGCCGCAGCGCAGGTCGCGGGCGGCCTTGGCGGGTTGGCCATTGACGGTGACGCGGCCCTTGCCGATCTCTTCGGTGGCCAGGCTGCGGGTTTTGTAAAACCGCGCACACCACAGCCATTTGTCCAGACGCATCGTTTCGGGGGCATTCATGGGAGCGATTGTGCCGTGGCAGCGGTGGTTCAGAGGGCAGCGGTCGGGCTCAGCGGCAAGTGCACGACGGCGTCCAGCCCCGTCACAAGACCTGCCTGGATGCGGTTGGTCAGCGCAATGCGGCCGCCCAGCGCCTGCACGATCTCGTGGCAGATGGCCAGCCCGAGGCCGCTGCCGGTGCGTACATCGCCCGCCGAGAAGGGTTGAAACAGCCGCGCTGCCAGCTCATCGTCGATGCCGCTGCCGTGGTCGCGCAGGGTGAGCACGGCCTGGTGATCGCTGCAGTGCAAATCCACCGTCAGTTCGCTGCCGGTCGGGGCATGGCGAATCGCGTTGTGCAGCAGGTTGCGGGCCAGTTCACGCAGCATCCATTCGTGGGCAAACACCGTTGCCGGTTCGGTGTGGATGCCGAAGTCGAGGTCGCGCTGGGCGATCAGGGGCGACAGATCCAGGGCCACTGCGCGCAGGATGTCATCGAACCGGGTCGGTGGCGGCCCGCTTTGCTGGCGCAGCTGCTCGACCTTGGCCAGCGCCAGCATCTGGTTGGCCAGTTG
>DAOPUP010000002.1:0-10502 GCA_035350655.1 Acidovorax sp.
TCCGTGCTGGTCGCTGCTGCACGTGCTGGCGACCGCGTGGTGGCGGTGGGGGAGCGTGGCCATGCCCTGCTCTCCGATGACTCCGGGGCCAGCTGGCGCCAGGCCGCCGTGCCCGTGAGCGTGACGCTGACGGCGGTCCGCTTTGTGGATGCACAGCAGGGCTGGGCCGTGGGGCACAGCGGCGTGGTGCTGCACACCCGCGACGGCGGCGAGCACTGGGAAACCCAGCTCGACGGTCGTCAGATGCTCAAGCTGTTGGCCGATGCCGCCTCTGGCACCGATGCAGCCACGCAGGAGCGCCTGGCCCGGCTGCAGCAGGACGGGCCCGACAAGCCCCTGCTGAACCTGCTGTTTTCAGACGCCCAGAACGGGCTGGTGGTGGGTGCCTATGGATTGGCCTTCGAGACCCGTGACGGGGGCAAGCAATGGCGCCCGCTGCTCGCCGAACTGCCCAACCCGGATGAACGCCACCTGTATGTGGCGCACGAACGTGCTGACGGTTTGTACCTGGCCGGTGAGCAGGGCCTGATGTGGCGCCGCGCGCCCGGGCAGGGCACGTTCGAGCCGCTGAAGACCCCGTTCCAGAGCACTGTGTTCGACCTCGCCACCAGCGCCGATGGCACGCTGCTGGCGTTCGGGCTGGGCGGCAAGCTGTACCGCAGTACCGACCAGGGCCGTAGCTGGACGGGCAGCGAGCCCGCCGGCAAGGCGGCGCTGACTGCCGGCGTTGTGGTGCCTGGGGGGCTGGTGCTGGCCGGCGAGGCCGGTCAGCAGCTGTTCACGAGCGACGGCGGCACCACCTTCGAGACCCTGGTCGGGCAGGGCTTCCCGATCGCCGCGCTGGTGGCGGCGCCCAAACAGCTGGTGGCGGTGGGGCCGCTGGGCCTGCAAGTGTTTCCGACTCCCTCAGACAAGAAGAACTGACCCCCATGGCCATCTCATCCCATTCGTCCGACTTTGCGGCCATCGGCGCGCTGGAGGACTTTGATCAGCATTCGGGCAACTGGCTGGAACGCCTGTTGTTCAACCACCGCCGCTGGGTGGTCATCCTGTGCGCGCTGGTGACGGTCGTGCTGGCCTGGGGCGCCCTGGGTGTTCGATTGAACGCCAGCTTCTCCAAGACCATTCCGACCCACCACCCCTATGTGGTCAATTTCCTGAACCTTGAAAAAGACCTCAAGGGCCTGTCCAACGTGGTGCGCCTGACGGTGGCGGTGCGCGGCGAAGGCGGCATCTTCACGCCGGAGTATGTGGAGACGCTGCGCCAGCTCAATGACGAGGTCTATGGCCTGCCTGGTGTCGATCGCTCGTTCATGAAGTCGCTGTGGATGCCGGCGGTGCGCTGGATTGCCAGCACCGAAGACGGCTATGAAGGCGGCCCCGTCATGCCGTCGGACTACAACGGCTCTGCGCAGTCGTTGAAGAAGCTGGCCGAGAACGTGCGCCGCTCCGGCGAGATCGGGCAGCTTGTCTCACCCGACCTCAAGTCGTCGGTGATCTACGTGCCGCTGCTGGAGAAGAACGCCGAGACCGGCGAGCAGCTGGATTACGGCCAGCTCTCCAAGAGTCTGGAGACCTTGCGTACCAAGTACGAGGCCCGGGGCGTGAATGTGCATATCACCGGCTTTGCCAAGGTTATGGGCGACCTGATCGACGGGTTGCAGGCGGTGCTGAGCTTCTTTGCTCTGGCCATTCTCATCACCACCGCCACGCTGTTTTATTTCACCCGCTGCGCGCGCAGTTCCGCGCTGGTGCTGGTGTGCACGCTGGTGGCCGTGGTATGGCTGCTGGGCTTGCTGCCGTTGCTGGGCTACACCCTCAACCCGTATTCGATCCTGATTCCCTTCCTGGTGTTCGCTATTGGCGTGAGCCATGGCGCACAGAAGATGAACGGCATCATGCAGGACATCGCCCGCGGAACCCACAAGCTGGTGGCGGCGCGCTACACCTTCCGCCGTCTTTTCATGGCAGGGGCCGCAGCCTTGATGGCCGACGTGGTGGGCTTTGCCGTTCTGAGTTTCGTGGACATTCCTATCATCCGCGAACTGGCGGCTATCGCCAGTATTGGCGTGGGCATCCTGATCTTCACCAACCTGGCGCTGCTGCCCGTGCTGTTGTCGTACACCGGCGTATCGCCAGTGGCGGCCGCCCGCAGCCTGCGCGACGAGGAGGTGCTCGACCTGGAGGCGGACGCGCGGCATCCGATGTGGCGCTTTCTGGACCTGTTCACACGCCGTCGTTATGCACTGATCGCCATTGGCGTCTCGGTGCTCCTGGGCGTGGCCGGCTATGTCGTGAGCCTGGACCTCAAGATCGGCGACCTGGACGCCGGTGCGCCGGAGCTGCGCGTGGAGTCGCGCTACAACCGTGACAACGCTTACGTGATCAGCCACTACACCGCCAGCAGCGACGTGTTCGTGGTGATGGTCAAAACCCCGCCGGGGCGCTGCGCCGAATACCAGACGCTGCTCAAGCTCGATGCGCTGGAGTGGTCGCTGCGCCAGATGACCGAAGTGGAGGGCACCAGCTCGTTTGCGGGCCTGACGCGCCGGGCCTCGGCGGGCATGAACGAGGGCTCGATCAAGTGGTATGAGCTGGTGCGCACGCAGGGCCTCATCAACGCCGCAGCGTCGCGTGCACCGCGTGAATTGTTCAACGAGACCTGCGATCTGCTGGCCCTGCACGCCTATTTGCGCGACCACAAGGCCGAAACGCTCAACGCCCTGGTGGCCAGGGTAGAGGACTTTGCCGACCGGAACAACACCGAGGACGCCCAGTTTCTGCTGGCCGCTGGCAACGCCGGCATCGAGGCGGCCACCAACATCGTGGTGCGCGAATCGAACGCCCGCATGCTGCTGGGGGTGTATGCCGCCGTGACGGTGTTGTGTTTCATCGCGTTCCGATCCTGGCGCGCGGTGGTGTGCGCCATCCTCCCGCTGGCCCTGACTTCGGTGCTTGCGGAGGCCCTGATGGTGGTGCTGGGCATCGGCGTGAAGGTCTCGACCCTGCCGGTGATCGCGCTGGGCGTGGGCATCGGGGTGGACTATGCGCTGTACGTGCTCAGCGTGACGGCCTCCTGGCTCAAGCAGGGTGAAAGCCTCTCGCGTGCCTACTACCGGGCCTTGCTGTTCACCGGGCGCGTGGTGGTCTTTACCGGCATCACCCTGTCGCTCGGTGTGTTCACCTGGTATTTCTCGCCCATCAAGTTCCAGGCCGATATGGGGATTTTGCTGACGTTCATGTTTCTGTGGAACATGCTCGGCGCGTTGATCCTCACCCCGGCGCTGGCGCGCTTCCTGATGCCCCCCGCTGACCCCGTGCGCCATGCCTGACATGACCCCTGCAGCATCCGTGAATCCTCCCGCGCAGCGCATGCCGGCATATTTTTTTGCCCACGGCGCGGGGCCGTGCTTCTTCATGGACTGGCCCTATGGGGCGCCCGACACCTGGGATCGCCTGGGCCAGTGGCTGCGCTCGATGGGCCCGCAAGTCCAGGCCCTGGCGGGCAGGCCTGCGGCCATCGTCGTCGTGTCGGCGCACTGGGAGACTTCGCCGCTGCGCGTCAATGGGCTGCACCGCAACGGGCTGCTCTACGACTACGGCGGGTTTCCACCCCACACGTATGCGCTGCGCTATCCGGCGCCTGGCAGCGCGCCCTTGGCTGGCCGGGTGGCAGGCCTGCTCGCAGACTGTGGCTTCGAGGTGCAGCGCGACGAGGATCGCGGGCTGGACCATGGCGTGTTCATTCCCTTGATGCTGGCCTATCCCGAGGCCGACATTCCGGTTGTGCAGCTGTCGTTGCATCCCTCGCTCGACCCTGCTTTCCACTATGCCGTGGGGCAGGCTCTTGCCCCGCTGCGTGATGAAGGAGTGCTCTTGCTAGGCAGCGGCATGAGCTACCACAACCGCCCGGATTTCGGGCCGGGCGCGCAGCAATTGGCCCAGGCGTTCGATGCCTGGCTGACCGACGCGGTGTGCGCACGCATGGGCGCCGCACGGGCAGAGCAGCTGGCGCGGTGGCTGCAGGCGCCAGGGGCCCGACAGGCGCACCCGCGCGAAGAACACCTGTTGCCCTTGATAGTGATGGCGGGCGCCGCAGGACAAGAGCCCGCGCACGCCACCTTTGCCGAGCCGATCGCCGGCATTCCGGTGTCCTGTTACCGGTTTGGCGGGTGAACCCCATGGCCTTGTCCTGCTGTTTCATTCAGCCTGTCCGCACCGGCCTTTCCCAACGGGTCGAATCCCATTTTCATTTCACACGGTCCGCAGGGGTCGTGTCCATTACCGGCCGCCATCCGGCGGCCTTCACCCAAAGGAGTAAGCAATGACAACACTCACCGAAGCCGGAACCAGCAAGTTCGCGCGCATCAAGGAAGGCGGGCTCGACCTGCAGATCCATTACAACGACATGGGCAGTGGCGAGGTCGTGGTGATGATGCACGGCTCGGGCCCCGGCGCTTCGGGCTGGAGCAACTTTCACCGCAACGTCGATGCCTTTGTGAATGCTGGCTACCGCGTGCTGCTGGTGGATTCGCCCGGCTGGAACAAGAGCGATCCGATCCTGGTCAGCACCGGCTACCGCAGTGATGTGAACGCCGCGGCCGTGAAGGGCCTGATGGATGTGCTCAACATCGACCGGGTCCACCTGATCGGCAACTCGATGGGGGGCATCAACGCGCTGGCCTTCGCATTGAACTACCCCGACCGTATGGGCAAGATGGTCATCATGGGCGGTGGCGGCGCAGGCCCCAGCCTGTTCGTGCCCATGCCGCTGGAAGGCATCAAGCTGCTGTTCGGCCTCTACGTCAACCCGACGATGGAGAACCTCAAGAAGATGCTGGATGTCTTCGTGTTTGACCCGAGCGCCTTGACCGAAGACCTCATCCAGGGCCGCTTTGCCAACATGATGGAACACAAGGACCACTTGGAAAACTTCGTCAAGAGCTTCCAGGCCAACCAGAAGCAGTTCCCTGATTACAGCCTGCGCTTCAGCGAAATCAAGGCACAGACGCTGGTAACCTGGGGCCGCGACGACCGCTTCGTGCCGCTGGACAGCGGTTTGAAGCTGATTTGGGGCCTGCAGGACGCCGAACTGCACGTGTTTAACAAGTGCGGCCACTGGGCGCAGTGGGAACATGCCGAAAAGTTCAACCGGCTGGTGATCGATTTCCTCAAGCGTTAAGACGCTGAGGCGTTTCTTTGAGCGGTCATGCCGGTTTGCGAGTCCGGTGTGATCGCTTTTTTCATTTAGCGGGCCGCTTGTGCGCGGGTGCCGGGCGGCCCTGACCTTCAGACGAGAACATCATGCAATACCGTACCCTGGGCGCCTCCGATCTGCGCGTTTCGGTCATTGGACTGGGTGGCAACACCTTCGGCCCGCCGCGTCTGACGCTGGCGCAATCCGTGCGCTGTATCGAGCGGGCGGGTGAGTTAGGCGTTAATTTCATTGACACCGCCATCACTTACGGACAAGGCGAGAGCGAGGCGCACATCGGTCAGGCGCTGGTCGGCCGCCGCCAGGACTGGGTGCTGGCCACCAAGTTCAACCTGGCACATCGCGCGCCCGGCGAGTCGGTGCGCGAGCGAATCCTCAAGCACTGCGAAACCAGCCTGCGGCGTCTGCAAAGCGATTACATCGACCTGTACCAGTTGCATTACAACGCGCCCGGTGTGGCCGCCGAAGAGGTGCTGGAGGTGCTGGCCGATCTGGTGCGCACGGGCAAGGTGCGCTGGGTGGGGCAATGCAATCTGGCGTCTTGGCGCCATGCCGGCCTGCTGGCGCAGGCGCAACGTCAGGGTGGGCCCGCGATGGTGTCCTGTCAGAACCATTACAACCTTCTGCGACGCCAGGTCGAGTTCGAGACCCTGCCGTTCTGCCGCGAGAAGGGCATCGCGTTCCTGCCCTATTTCCCGCTGGCTGGGGGCTTCCTGACCGACAAGTACGAGGCCGGCCAGCCGGCCCCCCAAGGCACGCGCGGTGCGGCGGGCAGCCCCATCGTGACGCGCAGCCGGACGGCGCGAAATGAAACAATCCAGGCGGCGCTCAAGTCCTGGGCCCACGCGCGCGGTCATACCCTGGGTGAATTGGCGGTGGCCTGGCTGCTGTCGCATCCCGAGATTCCCTCGGTGATCGCCGGGGTGAGTACCCCGGAGCAGGTCGAACAGAATGTGCGGGCTGCCGATTGGGTGTTGAGCGATGCCGAGCGTACCCAGGTCGATGCAATAGCGGCCTGGGATGGCAGCGAGGAGCTGGCCGAGATGCAGGTTGGCTAAAGAATGTCCACCTGAACGAGACGCCGGCCCTGTGGTGGGCCGGCGATGGGTGCCTATGGGTGCAGTCAGGTCGACCGACACAGATCAGGAGTCGGCAGTGAAGCCGATGCCTCCCACGAGTTTGCCCCAGCGGGCCGTGTCGGACTTCAACATGGCATCCAGCTCCGCCGGGCTGCTGGGCGATGGTTCCATGCCCATCAGCGCCAGAGATTCGACGACGGCCGGATGCGCCAGCGCCGCGGCCAAGGCCTTGTGCAGGCGCTGTACCTGCGTCTGCGGCGCACGGGCCGACAGGTAGAAGCCATACCATTCGGTGAAGGCCATGTCTTTGTAGCCATATTCGGTGAAAGTGGGCACGTTGGGCAGAAAGCGGCTGCGCTTGGCGCCCGAGGTGCCGATGACGCGAATACGGCCTGCCGCCTGGTAGGCCAGCAGATCGCCAACGGGGCTGCTGCAGGCGGTCAGATTGCCACCGGCGACGTCGGTCAGCATCTGCGATGAGCCGCGGTAGCCCACATGGGTGAGTTCGATGCCGCCCGCGCGGCCCAGCAGAATGCCCGTGAAGTGCAGGGTCGAGCCCGTGGCGGCGCTGCCGAAGCTGGCCTTGGCCGGGTTGGCCTTGCACCACTCGATGAACTGCGGAATTGTCGTGACGGAGGCGGGTACGGCAGGCCCTACGGCAAAGCCGTAGTTGTAGCTCACGCCGCAGCTCACCGGGGTGAGATCGACTTGCGGGTCGTAGGCCAGCTTCTTGTAGGTATGTGGGTACACCCCAAGGATGGACATCGGCGTGAGCAGAACGTTGCTGCCATCGGCCGCAGCGGTCTTCATGTACTGGACCACGAGCTGACCGCCCGCACCGACGCGGCTTTCGACGATCACGCTGCGCGCATATTCGGGCTGTAGTTTTTCGGCGATGTGGCGGCTGACGGCGTCCATCGTGCCGCCGGCCGGAAAGCCGATGGCGATGCGCGCCAGGTCCAGAGACTGGGCTCGTGCGGTGAGGGGCAATTCGATCAACAAGGGCGCGGCAAGGCCAGCCTGGAGAATCTGTCGGCGGGAAAGGCTCATGGGTGGTCTCCTGTATTTTTTGGGCGTGACAAGACACTGCTTAGGCCAATTTAGGCTGGAGTGCCTTGCGAATCTAGGTGGCAGTTGCGAAAGCTCTTTTCGGAACAGGCCCTGTGCCTGGGGCTGGCGCTGCGTGGGAGTCGCTTTGTTCGGACGTTGGAACTCTGTTTTTGCTTGCCCATGGCAAGGGGTCGCACTGCTTATCTCCATTCGCCTCGATTCGCTCGGACTCAGCTGGGCCTTCTCGGTGGCACGTAGCCCGGCGTTGTAGTGTCTCGTGGGGTCACTGGTGTGGCAAGGTGAGAAATCCTTGGGCGTTGTTCGGCCACGAATGCCGCAGCGCGGTTTCCAACTACAATTGAAAAGTTTTGGTGTAAACCCGTTGAGGCGCGCGTTGCGCCAAGAGAAAGATGCTGCATGTGCACAGCAATCTCTTTAGCCTCGTAATCCAGGTTGGTGGTTCAAGCCCTTCTCGCGCAAGCAAAAATAGCGGTTCCGCCAAAAAGCAAATGCCTACTGACCAGTGGGCGTTTTTGTTTGTAGCCGGCCATTTTGATTGCGGTATGCGCTCGTCATACGCCGGTGACGGCATTGCTCGGATTCCATCCCACAATTCCCAATAAAAAACGTTCGGATTACAGATGTCCTCCATGTTGGCGAACTGCGCGGGTGTTTCTGCTGACTGTGGTGGGATGTGCCTGCGCATCAGGGGTCAGGGATATTCAAGCCAAATCGGCGGGCTTGTTGGCGCAGCGATTGCGCGGGGGTGCGGGCGCGCGACACCGCGAAAGCGAGAAGACGGGCTCCGCGCCTATCGCGCAGGGGCTCCCTCGCACAGGGGTTGGCCGGCGGGGGGCGCATTCTCTGCTGTCTGCACCGTTGCGGGTGCGGTGCGAGCGTGTTGACTGGATTGCACGGTATGCCGCTGCACCACCGATTCAACCGTTCCAGTCTTGTGGCCCTGCTGGGGCAGTGGGCAGAGGGTGAAGGCGAGCGGGCGCCGCAGCAGGATGTGGCGCAGCAGCTCAGCCAGTGGCTGAGTGCTGTGGATGCGATCCAGTTCAGCCGGGCACTGCACGCCATGGAGTCCGTGCCATCGGATGGGGGGCAGCAGGGGGCGGCGGTGGATGCCCAGGCGATGGCCGCAGCTTTCCAAGTGGCGAAAGCCCAAGTCATGGAGCTCCTCACAGCAACGATCGCCCCTGCAAAGCCGATGCGTGGGCGAGCGGACCTGACCCCCGTCGATGGCCCTGATCCCCTCGCCCAGGCAGATTTCGCCGGCCACGCGCAGCGCTATCTGGGGCTGCAAAAGCAGATGTGCGCCAAACTGGCCGCCTTGCGTGCGCAGATGCGCCAGTGGCTGGCCAAAGGCTCTCCCGCGCTGCGCAAGCTGGCGGCGCTGGATGCGGTCATGGAGCAGATGCTGGACGCGCGCGAGCAGCGGCTGTGGGCCGCGCTGCCGGCCTACCTGGAGCGGCGCATGGCGCAGCTGCAGCGCGAGCACCTGCTTGCACTGCAGTCCTGCGGCCTGACCGATGAGCCACTGCGCTGGCGGCAGCACGGTGGTTGGCTCTGGCGTTTTGAGCGGGATTTGCAGGCGTTGCTGCTCGCTCAGATGCAAGTGCTCCTTCAGCCGATCACGGGGTTGCTGGAAGCCGCCCACAACGAGAAAACAGGACAACAGGAATGAACAAGAGTGTGATGGCAGTCATCTTCGCCGCGGGCCTTGCCGCTGTGGGCTGGGTGGGTTGGGGATTTGTGGGTTCAAGCCCCCTGGCGCTGGCGATGACGGCGCTGATTGGCGCTGCATACATGCTGGGGGCGTATGAGCTCATGCAGTTTCGCGCTGCCACAGCATCATTGGCCGCGGCGCTCGCCGGCGATCCCGTCGAGCCCGTGGCGGATCTGGGCCGTTGGCTGGGCCGCCTGGCGCCCTCGCTGCGCAACCCCGTGCGCCAGCGCATCGAGGGTGAGCGGGTGAGCTTGCCGGGCCCGGCCCTCACGCCCTATCTGGTGGGCCTGTTGGTCATGCTGGGCATGTTGGGTACCTTTTTGGGCATGGTGGTCACCTTCAATGGCGCTGTCTTCGCGCTGGAGGCCTCGTCCAACCTGGAGGCTATCCGGGGGGCACTGGCCGCCCCCATCAAGGGCCTGGGCCTGTCATTTGGCACCTCGGTTGCCGGGGTGGCGGCGTCGGCCATGCTGGGCCTGCTGTCGGCCATGAGCCGCCGCGAGCGGCTGGAGGCGGTGCGCCTGCTCGATGCGCGCATCCCCACGCTGTTCCGGCCGTTCTCGTCGGCCCATCGGCGCGAAGAAATGCTCCTGGCCCTGCAGACCCAAGCCCAGGCCCTGCCGCTGATTGCCGAGCGCCTGCACGGCCTGGTGGAGGGCCTTGAGCGCCGCCACGGTCAGTTGGGTGAACAACTGCTGGCCCAGCAGCAAGGCTTTCACCGCGAAGCCGCCTCGGCCTACACCCAACTGGCCAGCACCGTGGGGGCATCGCTGCAGGACAGCCTGGGCGCCAGTGCGCGCCAGGCTGGCGAGGCGATTCGCCCCGTGGTCGAACAGGCGATGGTCACCCTGGCGCAGGAGGCCCAGCGCTCGCACGAGCGACTGCGTGCGACCACCGACGCCCAGCTGCAAGCACTTTCGGCCCAATGGAAGGGCACCGCGTGCCAGGTGGCGGATACCTGGACTACCGCCTTGCACCGCCAAAGCCAGACCCAGGATGCCCTGGTGGCAAGGCTCGACGGCGCGCTGCAGACGGTCACCCAGACGTTCGACCAGCGCTCCAGCGCCCTGGTGGCCGCGTTGCAGGAGTCGGCCGCCCAATCGCACGCCGCCCAGTTGGCGACAGATCAGCAGCGTCTGGAAGGCTGGAGCCGTTCGATGGAGGGCACGGCCAGCGCGCTCAGTGCCGAGTGGCAGCGCGTGGGCGCGCAGACGGTGGCGCAACAACAAAGCGTTGGCCAGGCGCTGGAAGGTGCTGCTGCGCAGATCGAGCACACCTTGCGGACGGCCACCCAGGCGTTGGACCAGCGCTCTACCTCGCTGTTGGCGGCGCTGCAGGACACCGTGGCACAGTCACACCAGGCCCAGCTCGCAGCAGACCAGCAGCGCGTGGAAGGCTGGAGCCGTTCCATGGAGGGCATGGCCAG
>DAOPUP010000002.1:10602-23393 GCA_035350655.1 Acidovorax sp.
CGCGCGGTGGCGCAGCAGCAGGGCGTGTGCCAGGCTCTGGAGGCAACCGCCGCGCAGATCACCGAGCGCATGACCGAGCAGGTGGCACGCACGCTGGGCGGCGCAGCCACCTTGATGGACCAGTCGGATGCGTTGCTGCGCACGCGTCTGGAGTCCGAGGCGCAGTGGGCGCAGTCCCAGGGGCAGCGCATGGACGAGCTGGCGGGCCTTTGGCGCACCGAGCTCGCGGCCCTGCGCGATGCCGAGGCCCAGCGTGGCCAGGCTGCCGTGGAGCGCCTCGATACCTTGCAAGCCGCTGTGGCGCAGCATCTGGCGACCTTGGGCGCCGCTCTGGAGGCTCCGCTCACGCGCCTGCTGCACACCGCGTCGGAGGTGCCGCAGGCAGCCGCCGAGGTGATCACCCAGCTGCGCCAGGAAATGACGCGCCTGAGCGAGCGCGACAACCTGGCCCTGGCCGAGCGCACGGCCATGGTGGAGCAGGTGGGCCTCCTGCTGCACTCGGTGGACGCAGCTGCTGTGCAGCAGCGCACCGCCATCGATACGCTGGTGGGCTCGGCCACCCAGGTGCTGGAGCAGGCAGGGCAGCAGTTTGCCCAGGCGCTGGGCGCGCAGGCCGGCAAGGTGGACGAGGTGGCCGCGCATGTGGCCGCCAGCACGGTGGAACTGGCCAGCCTGGGCGAGTCCTTCAGCCATGGCGTGGGCCTGTTCAGCGCCAGCAACGAGCAACTCATGGAGAGCCTGCAGGGCATCGAAGGCGCGATCCGCCAGTCCATGGGCCGCAGCGACGAACAGCTGGCCTACTATGTGGCGCAGGCCCGCGAGGTCATCGACCTGAGCATCAGCGCCCAGCAGGGCATCGTGGAAGATCTGCGCCGTCTTCACGGCAAGGCCGTTGCGCCGCAAGGGGCGGCCGCGTGATGGGCGTTGACGACACCCTGGACGATGCCACCGAGCAAACGGCACCGGTCTGGGCCGTGTTCGGCGACCTCATGGCGGGCCTGCTGGGTGCTTTTGTGCTGATCCTGGTGGGCGTGCTGGTGGTGCAGATCGACCTGGTGGCCAGCCTCAAGCAGGAGGTGGAAAAACGCCAGATGGAAGAGCAGCGGCGCATGGCGCTGGAGAAGGCACTGGCCATTCCCCTGGCCAGCGGCCGCGTGACGGTGAACAACGGCCGCATCGGCATCAGTGGCAGCGTGTTGTTTGCCACGGGTTCCGACGAGCTGCGCCTCGAAGGCCGCCAGCTTCTCAAAAGCCTGGTGCAGCCGCTGTTGGTGTACCTGCGCGAGCGCGATGAAATGCTCATGGTTAGCGGCTTCACTGACAACACCACGCTGCTGCGAGGTCCCCAGCAGCGTTTTGCCGACAATCTGGAGCTGTCGGCACAGCGCGCGCTCACCGTGGCGCGTGCCCTGATCGACGAAGGCATGCCTTCCGCGCAGGTGTTCGCCGCCGCTTTTGGCGCCGAGCAACCCGTGGCCGACAACGCCGACGAAAAGGGCCGCGCGCAAAACCGCCGGGTGGAAATGGCCCCGGTGCCCAAAGCCTCAAACACAAAGCCTGCCAGATGATTGACCCCACGCTGGAGTCCCTGCGGGCCGAGGGTGCGCATCGCCATGATCCGACGCGCTTTCATTACCTGGAGGCGCTGGCCCGGCGCCTGCCAGGCCAGCCCGCGGCCGTGCAGCAGGTTCTGGTGCAGCGGCTGCATGCGGCGGTGGCCGCCTACGCCGAGCATGCCCGGTCGGCCACAAGGGTTGCGCGACCATGTGACAAGGCGCCAGCGCCTGTCGAGGCCTCGCCTCTGGCCCTGCTGAACCGCGATCTGCTCGACCGCACCGAGGCCGAGGAAGGCCCCGTGCGCGTGGGCGTTGGCGATGACGCCCGCCCGTCGGACATGAAGAGCGTGCGCCAGTTCAGCGAGGTCTGGTCCAGGTTCTCTGCACAACAGCAGGTCACGCAGGCCCTGCACCGCGCGCCTGAAAACGCCGGGCCACTCAATTCGCACAAGCTCATGCTGCGCTCGCTCGGTTTGATGCAGTCGCTGTCGCCGGACTACCTGCGCCGCTTTCTGTCGCAGGTGGATTCCCTGCTGTGGCTGGAGCAGGCGAGCAGCAAGCCCTCAGGTTCGGCCGCCAAGCCTGGGCGCAAGGGGCGGCCCAGGCCGTGACCCGCACGGCGCGGAGGCTTCACTTACCTGTGCTTCTCGCCATACTGCAGCGCGCATTGCCAACCCAGCTCGGCCAGGGGTCCGGCCTTGCGCCCGGTTTCCTCGGCGTCAGCGGCTGCGGCCGAACCATCGGCCGCGCGCTGGGCAATGCCGTGCAAGATGGCCGCCATGCGAAACAGGTTGTAGGCCATGTAAAAGTCCCAATGCTCCGAGGGGTCGCGGCCCGTGGCCTGGGCGTACCAGGCCACGTACTCGGCTTCGCTGGGAATGCCCAGGGCCGCCAGATCCAGGCCTCCGATGCCGCGCCACAGTGCGTGCGGGATATGCCAGGCCATGCACTGGTACGACAGATCGGCCAGCGGGTGGCCGAGTGTGGACAGCTCCCAGTCGAGCACACCGATGACGCGCGGCTCGGTGGCATGAAACACCAGGTTGTCGAGCCGGTAGTCGCCATGCACCAGCGTGGTCTCATCCCCCTCGGGGATATGCGCCGGCAGCCAGTCCATGAGTTGTTGCATTGCGCTGTTCACGGGCAGGGTGGACTCACGGCATTGGCGCGACCAGCGTGCGATCTGGCGCGCAAAGTAGTTGCCGGGCTTGCCAAAGGTCTCAAGGCCCAGGGCCTGGTAGTCGATGCCGTGCAGCGCGGCAATTACCCGGTTCATCTCGCGGTAAATAGCACCGCGCTCGGCAGGTGCCATGCCGGGCAAGGACTGATCGACCAGAACGCGTCCCTCCAGAAACTCCATCACATAGAACGGTGTCCCGACGATCTGCGTGTCTTCGCAGTAGGCAAGCATGCGCGGCACCGGTACGTTACTGCCTTGCAGGGCGTTCATCACGCGGTATTCGCGGTCAATGGCGTGCGCCGAGGCCATCAGTTGGCCCGGTGGCTTCTTGCGCAGCACATAACTGCGGTCTGGGGTGCTGATACGAAAGGTGGGGTTGGACTGCCCTCCCGACAGCGGCGCCACGCTGAGTGCGTCGCTGTCCGCCAGGCCCTGGGCGCGCAGGTATTGGGTGAGGGGCTCGATGGGCAAGGTGCTGCTCATGGCGCAGCCTCCGCTTTCTCTGCCATGTGCACGAGCTTGCGGGCCATGCTCCAGCGGTGCGTTTCGCTGGGGCCGTCGTAGATGCGAAAGGCCCGCATGTCGGTAAAGATGCGCATCACGGGCGATTCGGACGTCACGCCCGAACCACCGAGCATCTGCACGCTGCGGTCCACCACGCGCCACTCGGCCTCCGAGCACACCACTTTGGCGCGGCTGGATTCAAAGTTGCATTTCTCGCCCTGATCGAGCAGCCACGCGGTGTGCCAGATGTGCAGGCGCGCGGTGTGCAGGTCCATGTCGTTGTCTGCCAGCATGAAGCCCACGCCTTCGTGTTCGGCCAAGGGCTTGCCAAAAGCCTGGCGGCGGCGCGTGTAGGCCAGTGCCGCGTCATGGGCGCGGCGCGCCTGGCCAAGCCAGCGCATGCAGTGCGTCAGGCGCGCGGGTGCCAGGCGCACCTGTGCGTAGCGAAAGCCCTTGCCGATTTCTCCGAGCACGTCGGTGGCGGGGATGCGCAGGTTGTCAAAGCGCAGCACGCCATGCCCGCCCGTGAAGCAGCTGTCCATCGCGTCCATGCTGCGCTCCAGGGTGATGCCGGGGCGGTTCATGTCGGTGAGGAACATGGTGGCCGAGCCGTCCTCCATGCGTGCCATCACGATGGCGTAGTCAGCGCCCTCGGCGCCGGTGATGAACCACTTGAGGCCGTTGATGAGGTAGTCGTCGCCATCGCGTACCGCCGTGGTGGCCAGCATGGAGGGGTCGGCGCCCGCACCAGGCGCGGGTTCGGTCATGGCAAAGCAGGAGCGGATATGGCCCGCCACCTGGGGGCGCAGCCAGCGTTCCTTGTGCGCGGGCGTCGCCACTTCTTCCATGAGGTGGATGTTGCCTTCGTCGGGCGCGTGGATATTGAGTGCCGTGGGGCCTAGCCACGAATAGCCGGCCTCCTCGAACACCGCAGCCTTGGCCACATGGCTCAGTCCCAGGCCGCCCATCTCGCGGGAGGCATGGGGCGTGAGCAGGCCGGCGGTGCGGGCGCGTGCTACCAGCTCGCGCCGCAGCGCCTCACTGGGGCCGTGCGACGATTGGCGTTCGTCGTTTTCGAGCGGAATGACCTGCTCCGCGATGAACTGCCGCGTCTTGTCGCGCAGTTCCCGGATTTCAGGGGAGAGGGAAAAGTCCATGGGGTTCAATCCTTACAGTTTCTACGAACCGCTGGTGGGCGTTGCAGCGCATTCCACCAGGGCATCCACGACCACTGCGCCATCACCGGCGGCCCCCACCATGACGGGGTTGAGGTCGACAGACGCGATGGTGCCACGTGCTCCGGTAATCACCGTCCCTATGGTGACAGCGATGTCCGCCAGCGCCTGCACATCCAGCGGTGGGTCGCCGCGCACGCCCGCCAGCAGCGGTGCGATGCGCAGCGTGCCCAAGGCCTGCACCACCGCCTCCCGGCTGAAGGGCGGCAGCAGCACGGCGCAGTCCTTGAGTGCCTCGACGTTCTTGCCACCATCGCCCACCACGACCACCGGGCCAAAGACCGGGTCCACCCGCGCGCCCACCATGAATTCATGGCGTCCCTTGCGCGTGGCCGCCACGATCACACCATCGCGCGCCACCCCCATGGCCGTCATCTTTGCGTCAAAGCGCGCGTAGAGTTCGCCGGCCTGCTCACGTGTGGCCACGCCCAGCGCCACCAGTCCGTGCTCTGACTTGTGCGGCACCTCGGCCGAGCAGGCTTTGACCACCGCAGGCGCGCCGACGGCGTCGAACGCATCGCTTGCCTCCTGCGCCGAGTGGCATAGCCGCATCGGCACGGTGGGCACGCCATGGCGCGCCAGCAGCGCCAGGCTGTCGGCCTCGTTGAGGAAACCCTGTGCGCCCTCCGGCAAGCGCACCCCAGGCAGCGCAGGCCAGACGGTGCGCGGTTGGCGCATCAGCGCCGTGTGGCCCGCCACCTGGGCCAGTACGCCCAGCGCCTCGCTTTCGTTGGGGAAGGTGGCAATCCCCTGTGCGCGAAAGGGCTCGGCCACGCTTTCCTGCCAGGCCGCCACGGCCACGGGCTTGCCGGTGGCGGCCTCGAACGCCGCCGCATCGCGCGCGAAAGCCTGCACGTCGTAGCCGGCGCCGGCCACGGGGATGTTGATGAAGAACAGGTCGGCCGCCGGGTCCTGCGCCACGGCGGGCAACACCTTGCCGAACAGGCCGCTGTCGCTCAACAGCGCTGCGGTGATGTCGATGGGATTGCTGGCCGTGGCAAAACCTGGCAACTGGGCGGCTACCGCCTGCTGGGTCTCGCGCGCGAGTTCGGCCAGGGGCAGCCCCTCGTCTTCCGCCGCATCGGCCCCCATCACACAGCTTGCACCGGAGTTGCTGATGACCACCAGTCGACGCCCTTCAGGGCGCCAGCCCTTGAGGTAGGCCTGCGCCGCGCGCGCCTGCTCATGCGGGTCGCGCACCCGCCAGATGCCGTGGTGTTTGAAAAAGGCGTCCACCGTGCGGTCTTCATTGGCCAGCGAGCCCGTGTGCGAGGACGCCGCTTTCTGCCCGCCCGCCGAACGACCGGCCTTGACGGCCATGATGGGCAGGTCGCGCTCGCGTGCATAGGCCGCAGTGGCTGCCAGCATTTCGGGGTTGGCAATGCTCTCGAGGTACAGCAGCAGCAGGCGCACGTCGGGGTCATGCGCCACGGCCCAGGCCATCTCGCCCACGGTCACATCGGCCTCGTTGCCGGTGGCATGCACATGCCGTACGCCCAGGCCGCGGCCCCGCAGCAGGCCGTAGGCCATCGCGCTCATGCCGCCGCTCTGGCTCACGATGCCCACCGGGCCGTCCATGGGCGGCACTTCGATGAACATCGTGGAAAAGCCTGCAATCGCTCCGGTGCCGAAATTGGCCAGCCCCTGGGTGTTGGGGCCATACAGGCGCATGCCTGCGGCACGGGCCTTGGCCACCATGTGCTGCTGCAGCTCCAGGCCCGCCGGGCCGGTTTCGCCAAACCCGGAGGCAATCACCACGGCCGACTTCACGCCACGGGCGGCACATTCCTCCACCGCCGCCACTGTGTTGTCGCCGCCGACCACGATCAAGGCGAGGTCTGGCACTTCGGGCAAGGCTGCCAGCGATGCATAGCATGGGTGCCCCTGGATCTGCTCGCGCGCGGGGTTGATGGGATAGACCTGGCCCTGGTAGCCATGCCGTTGCATGTAATAGATGGGACGGCCACCGATTTTGTGGAAGTTGTCCGAGGCGCCGATGATGGCGACGGAGCGCGGATTCAGCGCAGATTCAAGAAGGTCAGACATGGATGATCCAGTGGATGGAAGGCGCAAAGTCGGCCCGCATGAAGGGCGCGGGATGAAGGGATGCGGCAGGAAGGTGCCCTGAGCGCCTTGCGGCACGCGCAGGGCCTGGTCCCTCAGTCGATCTTGGCGCCGGACACCTGAACGACCTTGGCCCACTTGTCTACTTCGGCCTGAAGAAAGCTGCCGAAAGTCGCCGGGCTGTTCCAGCTGGCCGCAAATCCCTGGGCTTCAAAGCGCTGGCGCACATCGGGGTTCTCCAAAACTTTCTTGAGTTCGGCGTTCAGCCGTGCGACCACTTCCTTGGGAGTGCCGGCAGGCGCAAGGAGACCGTTCCAGGCGATGGCCTCGTAGCCGGGCAGGCCCGACTCGGCCACGGTGGGGAGGTGCGGTGCCACCGGCGAGCGCTGGCTGCTGGTAATGGCCACAGCTTTGAGCTTGCCCGCCTTGACGTGCGGCATTGCCGACAGCATGGTGTCGAACATCAGGTCGGTCTGCCCCGCCATCACATCGGTCAACGCCGGTGCGCTGCCTTTGTAAGGCACATGGGACATCTTGATTCCTGCCATGGCGCTGAACAGCTCTGCGGAAAGATGGGTGGACTGCCCATTGCCAGAGGACCCGAAATTGAGGCCGCCGCTCTTGCCCTTGGCGAGCGCGATGAGCTCCTGGATGTTCTGTGCCGGCAGCGCAGGGTTGGCCACGATCACCAGCGGACCGCTGGTGAGCTGCGACACCGGGGCCAGGTCCTTGAGCAGCTGGTAGCTGAGCTTGCTGAAGAGCGAGGGGTTGATGGCGTGCGCGGTCGTGGCCACCAGCAGGGTGTAGCCGTCAGGCGTACTGCGGGCCACGGCCTCGGCGCCCGTGTTGGCTCCCGCACCAGGCCTGTTATCGATGACGAAAGGCTGGCCCATCTGCTCTTGCAGCTTTTGTGCCACGACCCGGGCCACGATATCGGTGGGGCCGCCCGGCGGGTAGGGCACCACGAGCTTGACGGGCTTGTTCGGGTAGTCCTGCGCCATGGCCAGGCCCGAGGCGGCAACGCATGCCACAGCACAGGCCAGGCCAATCCAGGGGCGACGGCCCAGGGGGGTGCGAAAGAGGGTCATTTTTTGTCTCCTGTTGTGATCGGGGTGAGGGGGTCAGGGCTGCGCCAGTGCGCCAAAGCGCACCAGCGGTTGGCCCAGGTGTTCGAAAAATGTGGCCTGCACGCGGTCGCCGATGCCCACATCGGGCTGGGCGTGGGCCATCAGGCGCGCACCCTCGTCCAGCAGCACCAGGACCAGCGTGTAGGGCGCGAGGGGGCGAAAATCATCGGAGGGCGCTCTGGCCACCACGGTGGCGGCCTGCACGGTGCCCAGGCCCCCGGCATCGCGCCAGGCCAGCGTGGTGGCGCCACAGTGCTGGCAGGCATAGCGGGCGAGGGTCTGCGCGCCGCCACAACCGGTGCATTGCTGGTAGCGCAACACGCCTTGCCGCAAGCCCTCGATGTACGGAGCCGCCAATCGGGACACAGGGGTTGGGCTGGGGTGCATGGTTCAGGCCTCGCGGGACAACAAGAGACTCACGTGGGACGACATGACGCCGCCATCGGCATGGATGAACGCATGCGGGGGCGGCGGCACCTGGCGTGCGCCGGCCTGCTGTGTCATCTGGCGCCAGGCTTCCACGGCATGGGCCATGCCACCGGCCACGCCGCAATGGCCGAACGACAGCAGTCCGCCATGGGTGTTGAGCGGCAGCGCGCCCGTGGGAGAAAAATCGCCCGCGCGCGCCCGGGCGGCGGCACCCGCGCGTGGTGCAAAGCCGATCTCTTCGAGCAGCATGGCCAGCGTGATGGTGAACGAGTCGTAAATGCCGAGGTACGCCACATCCTGCAGGCGCAGGCCGGCCTCGGCAAAGGCGTCGCCGGCTGCCTGCGCTGCACCGCACTGCAGGATGTCCTCCATGGCGGTCAGGTGCTGGTGGCGGTGCGCCTGGCCCGCGCCGGTCATGACGACAGCGCCCTCTGTGCTGGCATCGGCAGACACGACCAACGCCATGGCCCCGTCGGAAATGGGGCAGCAGTCGAGCAGCTTGAGAGGTTTGGCAATGGGTTTGGACGCCAGCACGTCCTGCAGCGCAATGGGGCTGCGCAAGTGCGCATCCGGATGGTGCTGCGCATGGCTGCGCATGAGCACTGCGAACTCCGCCAGGTCCTCTTCGGTCACGCCGGTGCGGTGCATGTACTGGGACGCCATCAGCCCGTAGTAGGCGGGCACCGAAGCGCCGTTGGGCACCTCGAAATCCGCATCTCCCACCTGCGCCAGGGTCTGAATGGAGCTGTCGCGCGACTGGCCGGACAGGCGGTTTTCTCCTGCCACCACCAGCACATTGCGGCAACGTCCGCTGCGCACGAGTTCCCGCGCCAGCATCAGCATGGCGGCCCCCGATGCGCCGCCCAGTTGCAGGCTGTGCGCATAGCGTGGCCGCAACGCAAAGCGCTCACAAAACAGGGTGGACAGCATGAGGTGCGGCAGCGTTGTGGCGTAGCCGCACAGCACCCCGTCCATGTCGCCGCGTTCCAGTTGTGCACTGGCCAGTGCCTGCTGGGCGGCTTCGGCCATCAGGTCGAGCGCACTGCGCCCTTCGTGCCGGCCGAACGCGGTGTTGCCCACGCCCTTGACGTAGGCCTTGCGCAGGGTGCTCATGTTGCGTCCTTAGGGGCGGCTTGGCGTGCTGCCTTGCGCCGGGGCAGGGGGGGGGGCATGCCTGGTGGCCTCGGCCCAGAGGACCTGGCACACGGTGGTTTCGCGTTTGAGTGCTTGAGCGAGCGCCGCTTCGCGCCCCAGGATGCGGTCACTGAGCGCCGCGATGCTGATGGCGGCCACCGGGCGTCCGTCGGGCCCCAGAATGGGCATGGCGATGCCCCCCATGCGCTCCACCACGACGTCGAGCAGCACGGCGTAGCCGCGTTCGCGTGCATGGGCGATGCGTTCTTCCAGCAAACCTGGCGTGATGGCGGGATAGCGCCCCAGCTGGCCGGTCATGATTTCCAGGGCCGCTTCGCGCTCGGCGTCGGGCATCCATGCCAGCAGGGCCAGGCTGCCGGCCCCTACACCCAGGGGGCGTCGGCTGCCGACCGTGAGGTAGTTGGCACGGATGGGGTAGCTGCCCTCTTCGACGTCGATGCACAGCGATTCGGCGCCGCTGGGCATGGACAGCACGATGCTGTCCTGGAAGGCTGCGGTCAGGCGCATCAGGCTCGGTCGCACCAGGTGCCGTGGATCAAAGCGTTTGAGCGCCGCGGCGCCGAGCACCATGAGTTCTGGCCCGAGCGTGAACTGTTTGGTCTGCGCATTCCGTGCAACGAAGCCGTCGCGCACCAGCACCTCCAGCAGGCGCAGGGTGGTGGCCTTGTCGAGGTTGGCGGCGTCGGCGATGTCGGTCAGCCGGGCCTTGGTGCCGTCCGACATGACCCGCAGGAGGCGCACTGCACGCTCTACCGTGGACGGAGGCCCCCCGCTGGGGCTGGAAAGCATGACCGTGGGGCCCGATGGGTTCATTGAAATTTCTTTCTGTGAAACGCTCTGGAAGTTTGGACTCTATGCGGTGCGGTTTTTTTCGTCAAAACAATGCGGTGTTGTTTTATTTATTGAAACTTTTGCTGGCCTGGGGTTTTCGTGCGGGAAATCGCTGCCATTGGGCGGGGTGGCTGGCCTGCTGCTGTGATGGGCGGGGGGCTTCACGCAAAATGCGCGCAAAAGGGTGCGCCTGTTGAAACCGCCATGCGGGTCATTGCGGGTTTTTGCCGATGCCGGTGCGTGCGTGTTCCTGTGTTGCTGGGTGGGAGATCGTGCCGGGTGATGGTCTGATTGCCCTCTTTGCGGCGAAAAACCTGGTGTGATGCCGACGGTGTGGTGATTTCCGTCTCGAGGCCAGGAGCCATGCGGCACTGCTTTGGAGGTCTTCTAAAGTTTCATTCTTCAAAATATTGATCGCAAGCTTTGACGGCATGCGCCGCAGGCCTCTTAATGGCGTCAAAAGCGCATCCGGGCACGCAGGGCGTCCACGGACAAGCGTTCTCCCCGGCACCGTTTCGGGGGCACCCAACGACCGCACGGTGTGCAGTCGGCCGACAGACATGACGCGCGGAGACAAACCATATGCGCTGGAAAGAACGTCCCCAGGGTTCCAACTGGGGCGAATTTGGTCCCGATGACCAACTGGGTCGCACCAACCTGATCGGTCGCGACCAGGTCATCCGGGGGGCTGCGGAAGTGCGCGCGGGCCTGAGCTTTTGCCTGTCCTTGCCCCTGGACTATCCGGGGGGGAACAAGCTCAACCCCCGCCGCCATGCGCCGGTACTTCAGCCGACCTTTCGCGACGACAACGCCTATGTGAACTTTCCCCTGGCGAAACTGGACCCGGTGGCGACCGATGTCATCAGCGATGACCAGGTGCTGCTTTCGCTGCAGTACTCCACGCAATGGGACTCCCTGGCCCATGTGGGGGCGCTGTTCGACAGCGAAGGCAATGGAAAACCCACCACCTGTTACTACAACGGCTACAAGGCGGACGAGCACATCGTCGGGCCTGTGGCTTATGCGCAGGACGCCCCGTTCACGGCCCACGCCTGCGGGCACAGCCACGGCGGGGCCAACGCCCTGGGCATCGAGAATTTTGCCGTCAAGGGCATGCAGGGCCGGGGCGTTCTGGTAGACCTCGCCCATGCCTATGGCCTGGAGTTGCGCGATATCGGGTACGACGCGTTGATGCGGGTGATGGAGGCGACGGGCGCCGAGGTCGAGCCGGGTGACATGCTGCTGCTGCGCACCGGTTTTTCCGAGGTGGTGCTGTCGATGAATCGCCACCCCGACGAGGCCGTGCTGCACAACAGTTGCTGTGCACTCGACGGTCGTGACGACAAACTCCTCAACTGGATCACCGACAGCCAGATTGCCGCCCTGGTGGCGGACAACTACGCCGTCGAGCGTTATCCGGCGCGGCCCGCACTGGCCGACGCGGCGCATTACCCCTTGCTGCCGTTGCACCACCATTGCCTGTTCAAGCTGGGGTTGCCGCTGGGCGAGCTGTGGTACCTGCGCGAGCTGGCCCAGTGGCTGCGCGAGCACCAGCGCACCCGCTTCATGCTGACGGCCCCGCCCCTGCGCCTGCCCGGCGCCCTGGGCTCTCCCGTCACCCCGATCGCCACCGTTTGATTATTTTTACAACAAGCCAGGAGACATGAGACATGACCTATTCCCCCCGCAAAACCATCCATGCCATTGCATTGGCATCCGCCCTGTGCTGCATCGCCGGGCCTGCTGCCGTGCAGGCGCAAGCCAGCGCGGGCATTTCTGACGACGTGGTCCGGCTGGGGCTGATCTCGGACATGAATGGTCCGTTTGCCGACATCACGGGGCCCGGCAGTGCCGCCGCAGCGCAGATGGCCATTGATGATTTCGGTGGCAAGGTGCTGGGCAAGAAGGTGGAGCTGGTGCTGGCAGACCACCAGAACAAGGCCGACATTGCGGCCAACAAGGCGCGCGAATGGTTTGACACGGGGCGTGTGGATGCCATTGTCGATGTGGCCGTGTCTGCGCCAGCCCTGGCCGTGCTGGATGTGGCCAAACAGAAAAACAAGGTCATCATGTTCTCGGGTCCGGGAACCGATCGCCTCACCAATGACCTGTGCATGCCCAGCTCGGTGCATTACGTCTATGACACCTATGCGCTGTCCAACGTGACGGCCAGTGCCATCACCAAGCGCGGCGGCAAGTCCTGGTTCTTCATCACCGCGGATTACGCTTTTGGCCACAGCCTGCAGGACGCCGCCACCGCTGTTGTCAACAGCGAGGGAGGCAAGGTGCTCGGAGCCGCCCGTCACCCCATCGGCGCTACCGACTTCGCATCGTTCCTTCTGAGCGCGCAGGCCAGCAAAGCGCAGGTGATCGGCCTGGCCAATTCTGGCGGCGACACGGTCAATTCGATCAAGGCAGCGCGCGAGTTCGGACTGACGCGCAGCAAAGAGCAGCAGATGGCCGGCTTGCTGCTGTACATCAATGACATCCATGCCATCGGTCTGAGGACGGCTTCGGGTCTGATGCTCACAGAGGGCTTTTACTGGGACATGAATGACGCCACCCGGGCATGGTCCAAGCGCTATTTTGAAAAGATGAAGAAGATGCCCAACATGAGCCAGGCCGGGGCGTATTCGTCGGTGATGCATTACCTCAAGTCCGTCGAGGCGGCCAAGAGCGACAAGACCGAGGACGTGATGAAGCAGATGAA
>DAOPUP010000002.1:23493-25657 GCA_035350655.1 Acidovorax sp.
AACAAGGTTTTGGTGGTGGGGGCCTCCGGCGTGATTGGCCAGGCCGCGCTTCGGCATTTCTCGCGCCTGCCGGACTGGGATGCGGTGGGCGTTGCGCGCCGCCCGCCGGTGGATGTTCACGGCGCCGAAATCCTCGCTTTGGACCTGACGGATCGTTCGGCATGTGAAGCCGCATTGGGCCAGCGCAGCGATATCACCCATGTCGTCTATGCCGCGGTGTACGAGAAACCAGGCGGATTGGTGGGCGGCTGGTCCGACAAGGAGCAGATGCAGACCAATCTGGCCATGCTCAAAAATGTGGTCGAACCCCTGGAGGGCGCGGGCGGCAACCTGCAGCACATCATGATGATGCAGGGCGGCAAGGCCTACGGGATTCACCTCGACCCGCATATCCGGGTGCCCGCCAAGGAGCGCTGGCCACGCCATCCCCACGAGAATTTCTACTGGCTGCAGGAAGACTTCCTGCGGGAACGCCAGCCGCGTAAAAGCTGGCACTTCACCATCCTGCGCCCGCGCGTGGTGTTTGGTGATGCCCTGGGCAGCAACATGAACCCGATTCCCGCCATCGGCGTGTATGCCTGCCTGCGCAAGGAAGCAGGGTTGCCGCTGGCGTTTCCGGGCGGGCCGGAACGGATTTACCAGGCCACCGACTCCGATCTGATTGCCCGCGCCTGTGCCTGGGCGGCGACGGCTGTCACGGCGCGTAACGAAATATTCAATCTGGACAATGGGGATGTCTTCGTCTGGCAGAACGTGTGGCCTGCCATTGCCGAATCACTGGGCATGGAAGTGGGGCCGCCCGAATCCATATCACTGGCGCAGACCATGCCCGGCCGGCAGCAGGAATGGTCGGCCCTGGTGCGCAAACACGGGCTCAAGGCGCCAGAGCGCCTGGATGCCTTTGTGGGCCAGGGCTTTGCGTACGCGGATTTCCAGTTTGGCTATGGCGCCACCGGGCCGCAGCCGCCGGTGCTGGTGAGCTCCATCAAGATCCGCCAGGCGGGTTTTCATGACTGCCTTGACACCGAAGACAGCTTTCGCAAGTGGTTCAAGCGATTCCAGGACCTCGGTTGGTTGCCGCCGCTGGAGGCTCCCGCAAAGGCGCTCTGAAAGGCCCCTGTCTGCAGGCGTTCCTTGCAGGCGCGCAGCGCGTGCTTGCGCGCGATCGGAAAGTTCTGCGCAGCGGGTGAGGCGCCTCACAGGGCAAACAACTCGGCCCGGGCTGCCCGTGTGATGGCCGAAACACAGGGGTGGGTGATGCGGCGCTCGACGGAGATGGCGAAAAATTCCTCGACCAGCTCGGAGGTCCTGCCCACCACCTCCACGCCAAACTGCGCCATGATTTCATCCTCCAGCACACTGGGCGAGGTGAAGACGCCGCGCCCTTCGCGGCCAAAGGCGTTCATGAGGGCGCTGTCATCGAACTCTCCCACGATGTGTGGCTGCAGCTGGTATTTGTTGAACCAGTGATCGAGTTGCTGGCGCACGGACGACATGGGCCCCTGGATCAGCATGGGGGCACCGTGCAGACATTGGGGAAAAGGGCCCTGGAGTTGCCGGGCCAGCGCAGGCGCACAGAAAAAGCCCATGGCGCTCGTTCCCAGCGCATGGTTGAAGGCCTTGACCCCCACTTTTTTGGACACTGGTTCGTCCGCAATCACCAGATCCAGGCGGTGCAGGGTGAGCTGCGCCAGCAGCTCCGGGAATTTGCCCTCGTGGCAGATCATGTGCACGCGATTCGCCAGGCCCAGCGCGGGCTCCAGCAGGTGGTAAGCCACTGACTTGGCCACCGAATCGGCGATACCCACGCGAAATTCCAGCGGTTTTTCCTGGCCGCGTGACAGGCGCACGGATTTCTCCAGCGCGTCCCCCAGGGCAAAGATCTGCTCGGCATACCCCAGCGCAACCCGCCCTTCGCTGGTCAGCTCCAGCCTCCGGCCGCGCTTGCGAAAGAGGTCATGGCCCAGCCATTGCTCCAGCTGCTTGATCTGCCCGGACAGCGTCTGGGGCGTGGTGTGCAGCTGCTCGCCTGCGCGCACCACGCCGCCGGCCTTGGCGACCGTCCAGAAGTATTTGAGGTGCTTGAAGTTCATTGGAGGGGGTAAAGGTTCGAAAAAAACGCAGTATTTTTTAATTTAAAACGAATATACGCGAAGTGTTTGAT
>DAOPUP010000003.1:0-22980 GCA_035350655.1 Acidovorax sp.
TTTGTGAAGCCCCCGGCGCTTGAAACCGGCGCCCCCCAAAGCCAGCGCCACCGTGAAACTGGCTCTGCCAGGCCACGGGTGGCGTCCCCCTGGGGGGATGGTGCGAAGCGACTCAGGGGGGTGCCACCTCATACGTCGCTGGCCTTCACGCGGGGGTCGATCACCGCGTACAGCAGGTCCACGAAGAAGTTGACGACCACCACCATGGCCGCCAGCAACATCACGCAGTTGCGCACCACGACCAGGTCGCGGTTGGCAATCGACTGGAAGATCAGCCGGCCCAGGCCCGGCAGATAAAACACGTTTTCCACCACGATGGTGCCCGCCAGCAGGTTGGCAAACTGCAGGCCCATCACCGTGACAACCGGGATCATGGCGTTGCGCAGCACATGGCCCCACAGCGCAGCCCGCCGCGACAGGCCCTTGGCGCGCGCGGTGCGCACAAAATCTTCGCGCAGCACATCCAGCACGGCCGAGCGCGTGATGCGCGCCAGAATGGCCGCCTGCACCACGGCCAGCGCCAGTGCGGGCAGCAGCAGTGCTTTCAGCGCTTGCAGCGGGTCGCCGCCGCTGTCTTCGGTCCAGCCCGGGAAGCCCCCGGCCGAAAACCACTGTAGCTTGACCGAAAACAGCAAGATCAGCAGGATGGCGAACCAGAAGTTGGGAATGGCAATGCCCAGCTGGGCCAGGCCCATCACGCCCAGGTCGCCCCACCGGTTGTGGCGCGCAGCGGCAAAAAGGCCCGCCGCGAGGGCCAGCACCGTGCTCAGCACCATGGCCATCAGCGCCAGCGGCACCGTGAGCGCAAGGCGTTCCAGCACCAGCTCCAGCACCGGGCTGCCGTAGGTGTAGCTGTCACCCAGGTCGCCCACCACCAGGCCACGCATCCATTGCCCATAGCGTTGCACTGCGGGCCGGTCCAGTCCCAGCTGGGTGGCAAGCTCGGCCACGGCGTCGGGTGAGGCGTCTGGCCCCATCAGCACCTGGGCGGCGTTGCCCGGCAGAATGTCCAGCACCACAAACACGACCACCGACGCACCGAGCAGCGTGGCAACAAGGGTGAAAAATCGTTTGAGAAGAAAGAAACCCATGGATCGGATGCCGGCGGAGCGTGGGTGCTTCAGTCGATTGAAAAAGGTCAAGTGCCTGCGCAGCATACCGACAAAGCACCCATGGCGGCGGTGGTGTGTTGTGCCCGGCGTCAAAGCAGTGCAGGGCAGGGGCGCGGGATAATACGCCGCATGAAGACCGTCTCCCTGAATTCGCTGCAATCGCGCCTGGCGCTCCCGCCATCTACGGGGAGGACCGCATGGCACTGAGAATCACTGACGAGTGCATCAACTGCGATGTGTGTGAGCCCGAGTGCCCGAACCAGGCCATCACCCTGGGAGAGGAAATCTACGAGATCGACCCCGACAAATGCACCGAATGCGTGGGCCATTTTGACGAGCCCCAGTGCGTGCAGCTGTGCCCGGTGGCCTGCATCCCGGTAGACCCCCAGCATGTGGAGAGCCGGGAAACGCTGTGGCAGAAGTTTCACCGGCTGCAGGCTGTCACCAAAATATAAGTGTTTTTTGCCTCTAGAGCTTATCCATCAAGCGCTAATAGCTATAAAAACAATAGCTTCTAGTTGTCTTCAGGTTTTGGTGGCTTGGGACGCGGTGGCTTGGTGGTGTGGATCAGCAACGTGGCTTTCTCCATGTCCCCCGCCAGCAAGGCCGGATGCGCCTTGAGTGAATGCTGGATGCTGTCCTCGATCAGGGTGCGCTGGTCGGGTGAAGGTTTTTTCAGCACCCAGTTGGCCACTTCGGCCTTGACGCCCGGATGCCCGATGCCAATGCGCAGGCGCCAGTAATCGGGCGAACCGAGCTGGGCATGAATATCCCGCAGGCCGTTGTGCCCGGCATGGCTGCCCCCGCGCTTGAGTTTCACCTGGCCGGGTGCGATGTCCAGTTCATCGTGCGCCACCAGGATTTCCTCGGGCTGGATCTTGAAGAACCGCGCCAGTGACGCCACCGATTTTCCCGACAGGTTCATGAAGGTCTGGGGCTGCAGCAGCCACACACTCTGGCCATGTACGCTGGTGCGGGCCACCAGCCCGTGGTAGCTGCGCTCGGGCACCAGCGTGGCCTTGAGTTCGCGCGCCAGCGCGTCTATCCACCAGAAGCCCGCGTTGTGGCGGGTGGCCTCGTAGTCGGGCCCTGGGTTGCCCAGGCCCACAAACAGTTTGATCATGTGCGCAATTATCGGTAGCTACCAATGAAAACGGCCCACACAGGTGGGCCGTTGGATGCAGCTCTGCCGCGGAGCAGGCCGCGAAGACCGGTGCGCCGGTCTTATTTCTTGCCCTTGCCCTTGCCCTTGGCATCGGCGGCAGGAGCTGCATCGGCGACAGGCGCCACCACTTCCACCACGGGGTTAGTCACGGAAACCAACACGGGGTTGTTGTTCTGACCGCCACGGATCACAGCGCTCACACCCTTGGGCAGTTTGATGTCCTTGAGGTGCAGGGAAACACCCTTCTTCAGCGTGCTCAGGTCCACGGCAATGAACTCAGGCAGGTCGGAAGGCATGCAGGTCACGTCGAGTTCGTTCACGACGGGGTTCACCAGGCACTTGTCCACCTTGACAGCGTCGGACTCATCCGCGCCGCTGAAGTGCAGTGGCACCTTCATGTGCAGCTTGGTCTTTTCGTCCACGCGCTGGAAGTCAATGTGCAGCACCAGTTGCTTATAGGGGTGGTATTGCACGTCGCGCAGCAGAACCTTGGCGGTTGTGCCGGCCACTTCCATGTCCAGCACGCTGGAGTGGAAAGCTTCCTTCTTCAGGGCGTGCCACAGTGCGTTGTGGTCGACCTCGATCAGCTGGGGTTCAGCAGAACCGCCATACACGATGCCAGGCGTCTTGCCCGAATTGCGCAGACGGCGGCTCGCACCCGTACCCTGCTTGGCGCGCTCAAAAGCGACGATGTTCATAATTAGCTCCTGAAAAGGGACGACCGCGACCAGTCATTCCCTGTTAAAAAAAGGCTTGTTGCGCCCAGATGGCGGCAAGCCCACAACAATGCTCCCGAACAGGCAAGCCTCCCGAAGGAGGCCTGCAAGCATCTGACTCAGCAAAGCCACGCCACACAGGCGCGACCGGCGCTCAGAAAAGATTCTCTTGGTCCGAGAACAAACTCATCACCGACTCTCCCTTGGCAATGCGCTGGATCGTTTCGGCGATCAGCGGGGCCACGGAGAGCTGGCGGATTTTTGCGCAACCTTTGGCGTTGTCGCTCAAAGGGATGGTGTTGGTCACCACCACTTCGTCGAGGGCCGAGCCCTGGGCGATGCGTTCAATGGCGGGGCCAGAAAAAATGGGGTGGGTGCAGTAGGCGTACACCTTCTTGGCACCGCGCTCCTTGAGCACTTCGGCAGCCTTCACCAGCGTGCCGGCGGTGTCGATCATGTCGTCCATGATCACGCAGTTGCGGCCATCGATTTCACCGATCACATGCATCACCTCGGACACATTGGCCTTGGGACGGCGCTTGTCGATGATGGCCAGATCACAGCCAAGCTGCTTGGCCAGAGCCCGGGCACGAACCACACCACCCACATCGGGCGAGACGACGATCAGGTCGTCGTAGTTCTTCTGGCGCAGGTCGCGCAATAGCACCGGCGAAGCGTAGATGTTGTCCACCGGGATGTCGAAGAAGCCCTGGATCTGATCGGCATGCAGATCCATGGTCAGCACACGGGCCACGCCCACCGCTTGCAACATGTTCGCCACCACCTTGGCGGAGATCGGTACCCGGCTGGAGCGGGGGCGGCGATCCTGGCGGGCGTAGCCAAAATAGGGAATCACGGCGCTGATGCGTTCGGCAGAGGCACGCTTGAGCGCGTCCACCATGATCAGCAGTTCCATGAGGTTTTCGTTGGTGGGTGCGCAGGTAGACTGCACCACGAAAACGTCACGGGCTCGCACGTTTTGTTTGATTTCGACGGTGACTTCCCCGTCGGAGAAGCGGCCCACATCGGCAGCACCCAAGGTGGTGCCAAGGTGTTGGGCAATTTCAGCTGCCATGCCAGGATTGGCATTGCCGGTGAAAACCATGAAGTCGGGTTGGTTGGCTTGCATGAGCGTCCCAGCAGTCTGAAAAAAAAGCCCGTACGCGAAAAGAAATTTGGCAGGGGAGAAAGGATTCGAACCTTTGCATGCCGGAATCAAAATCCGGTGCCTTAACCAGCTTGGCGACTCCCCTACACAGGTTGATTGCGAAAGCAATCAACCTCAATTCTTGTCTGATGCCCAACCTGCCAGAGGATGAACCATCAGATTCTCACATGTTTTGACCTGCCAGGCGCTTGGGGCGTCTTGAAGATCAACAGCATGCGAAACTTGCGCAAACACTGCACTTCCTGAACCTGTCATCCGACCTCGTAAACCGTGTGATGCGAGCCATTGAAGGGCTTGGGTCACTTCGGGGCACAGGGCCTGGGCAACTGGTTGCAAGTCATTACAACCGAAATTGTATTGTGCTGCAGCAAAGCCTAAGATTGTAGCACGGTCTGAATCGCGTTTTAGATCTGGAGCAGAAAAAATTGATTTCGTTTCCAGACCCGCCTCGGGTTTCACTACAACAAAACGGGCTTGCGGTAGTCGATGTGCTTTCTCAAGCGGCATGATTATCTCACCAATTCCTTCCACCCAGGCGTTGTGGCCGCGTAAAAAAAATGGCACATCGGCGCCCAGTGCCAGTCCGATCGCTTCCAGTGCGGCGAGGGGCAGGTTCAGCTTCCACAAGCGATTGAGCGCCAGAAGCGTGGTGGCTGCGTCTGACGACCCGCCTCCCATGCCTGCCTGCGCGGGCACATTTTTCAGCACCCCGATGTGGGCACCCAGGCGGCAGGCGGCAGCCTGTTGCAGGGCTTGCGCTGCGCGTATGGTCAGGTCGATGCTGGGCAGCGCAGGGCCCAGGTCTTCGCGGGTGATATGGCCATCCTGGCGAGGTTCGAAATGCAGCGTATCGCACCAGTCGATCAGCATGAAGACGGACTGCATCAGGTGGTAGCCGTCGTTTCGGCGGCCTGTGATGTGCAGAAAAAGATTGAGCTTGGCCGGAGCCGGCACGTCGTACAGGGCTTGCATGAAAAGTGCTCAGTGGGTCAGAACGATACGCAGGGTGGCTTGTGGCTCTGGTGTGTGGCGCTGTGCCACCAATCGCCCATCGGCAATGGCCGACAGGTCGGCCTGCCAGCCCACAGCCGCGACCTGCGTGCCTTGCAGCCAGCTGAACAGGGCTGCGACCGGAATCTCTGTGCCCAGAACATTCTGCAACAAGGCATCCAGCGATTCGGACGTGCGGGTGTCTTGGCCCGTGGTGACCTCTGCATGTCCGGTGCGCCACTGCAGTCGTGCCACGGTGCCACCCAGAAAATTCAGCAAAACAAGCTGACCTTGCTGTGCCGATCCCGAGAGCTCAAACGATGCGGAAAAAGACTGCGACGCTTGCTCCTGCACCTGCAGTGCCATCCGTCCTGTCCATAGCGTGCGCTGGGCGCTTGTCGGCGTGGGCTGCGGCTGCGCGCAGCCGACCAGCCACAGCGCAAGAGCCAGCAGCATGCATGTCGACCAGTGATGCAGCGCTCGTGCCGACCCCTGCGACGGCGGGCCATGGGGGGGGGCAGGTGACATCAGGGTCTGACCCCGAAGCGTTTCAGGGTGTCTTTGAGCGTTTCATTGTCCGGATTCAGGCGCAATCCTTCGCGCCAGACGCTGACGGCGCGTGCCCGGTCTCCGCTGCTCCAGAGAACTTCGCCAAGGTGCGCGGCAATTTCAGCATCGGGCCGCTTCTTGTAGGCGCTCGACAGCAGTCGCAACGCCTCTGCGTTGTTACCCAGGCGAAACTCAACCCAACCGAGGCTGTCTGTAATGAAAGGATCGCCGGGGGCATAGTCCAGCGCCTTGGCGATCAGACTTTTGGCCTCTTGCAGGCGCAGTCCGCGTTCGGCCAGCGAGTATCCCAAGGCGTTGTAAGCGTGGTGGTAGTCGGGTTGCCGCTCAATCAAGCGCCGCAGCAACTTTTCCATCGTGGCGGGGTCGCCCGACTTCTCGGCCAGCATGGCCTGCTCGTAGAGCAGTTCGTTGTCCTGCGGGTCCTGGGCGACCAGTTCGGTATGGATGGCCAGGGCTTCCTGGTACAGGCGCATTTCCTGCAACAGTTGCACTTCGGCCTGCAGTTTCGCGCGGGTCTGGTCGGGGCTATTGCCCGCCATGCCGCGAAGCAGGGCGCGCGCTTCAGTAAGCTTCCCCTGTTGGGCAAGCAGGGAGGCGCGGCGCCGTTGCGCACTGAGCATTTCCTGTGCATTGTCGATGCGTCCGAGCCAGGATTCGGCGGCAGCGAAGTCCTTTTTCTTTTCGGCAATCTGTGCATACAGAAGGTAGGCCTGGGTCAGGCCGCGCCGCTGTGCCTCGGGGTCCGAAGTGGCGGCATTGGCCAGCTCGATATACCGTTGCAGCGATTTTTCCGCGGTGGGCAGCTGGTTGTCCTGCAATTGCAGCGTTGCCAGGGCAAGCCAGGCTTCTTTCAGATCCGGTTTGTCACGCGCCACGGTCTCCAGCTGCAGGCGCGCTGCTGGATAACGTTGTTGGCCCAGCAGTACACGGGCATACGCCATGCGCAATTCAGGGTTTGTCTGTTTGGCAAGATGGGCTGCCACCAAAGTTTCAGCATCCGCCGCACTCTCTTCCATCAGTTCCAGGGCCAGCAGCATGGCCCCCTCGCTCGACCCATCCAGCGCCAAGGCCCGGCGAGCAGCCTCCACTGCACCGCTCTTGTTTCCGGCTGCCAAGCGCATGCGACCCAGTGTGGTCCAGGCGACGGGGCTTGTGGCAGTGTTGGCTAGTTCGTCGGTCAGCGCCTGCTCCACCACATTCGCAGCGAGGGTCTTGTTGCTGACTCGGTCATACATTTGGGGCAGGGCCGCCAGCGCGGCGGTTTTGGAGGACTGGGGCAGCTGCGCCAGTTCCTGGCGCAGCAGTTCGGCCGTCTCGCCGATCCGGTTGAGTGCGATCAGTATCTGTAATGTGTAACGGTTGGCTTCTCGCGAAAGGGGCTGGGCCTCTTTCCAGGCACGCGCTGCGGCCAGTGCGTATTCGCCAGACCGGGCTTGCAGGGCAATATCCACCGCGCGCCGGTATAAGGCGCTTTCACCACTGCGCCGTGCCGCTTCCAGCATCAGCGCATACCCTGCTCCGGGATCTCCAGACTGCGTGGTCAACTCGCCCAGAAAAATCTCATAGAAAAGTTCGGCGTCCAACTCCGTGCCCGGACCGGGTGGCGTTGCGGCTGCGCTGCCGGGGGGGGGCTCTTGATCGCCGGTCTGCGTCCATCCCGTGGTGGCTGTTGCCACCAGAGCGGCAGTGAGAAGGGCGGTTCGAAAGCGATGAAATTGCACCATCAGGCCATAATAATCCATGCTTGCAAACCTGTTTTCAAGGTGTTCTCATGCCTGAGTTGCCCGAAGTGGAGGTCACCCGCCGCAGCTTTGCGCAGGCCATCGCCGGGGCCCGGATCGAGTCGGTTCGCTTGGGCAAGCCTTTGCGCTGGCCTCTGGGCTGTGACCCGCAATGGCTGGTGGGTCGCACAGTGGTCTCGTTGCGCCGTCGGGGCAAGTATTTGCTGGTTGATCTGGATTCTGGCGTTTTGTTGCTGCACCTGGGGATGTCGGGCAGTTTGCGCTTCAGCCGTGATCTGCCCCCGCCGGGGGCGCATGACCATTTCGAGCTCACCACCTCGCAAGGAACTCTGCGCTTGCATGACCCCAGGCGTTTTGGCGCGGTGGTCTACGCGGCAGGTGAGCAGGACCCAGTGGCGCACAAATTGTTGGGCGCATTGGGGATGGAGCCGTTGTCTGAAGCCTTTGCCTACCCGGCCTTCGCGGCAGGGCTCAAGGCGAGCCGTGCGCCCATCAAGCAGGTGTTGCTGGCGGGGCGTCTGGTCGTGGGCGTGGGCAATATCTATGCCTGCGAAGTGCTTTTTCTCGCGGGCATTCGGCCCACGGTGGTTGCGCAACGCATCGGCCCCCTGCGGGCGCGCAAACTTTTTTTCGCCATCAGGGAGGTGCTGGCGCGTGCGGTGGAACTGGGTGGCAGCACGCTCAGGGATTTTTCCAGCGCCGACGGGATGCACGGGAATTTCCAGCGTGAGGCGAATGTCTATGGGCGCGACGGCGACCCATGCCGTCAATGCGGCACTGCGATCCGATTGCTTCGCCAGGGGCAACGCAGCAGCTACTTTTGTCCCCGCTGTCAACGCGCCTGAGTTGGCGGCTGCGGCACGTGCCGCGGGGATCGGGCCCACGCCGGGTCAATGCTATATTTTGAACCTGTTTATAGGTGGGTCGTTCATCGCACTCCGGGAGCAAAGTGGGATCATCATTCAACGAACAGTTCGACCAGCACGGCGTATGGCGGCGTGAGTTTGCCCTGCGGCTTCATCGTCTGTCCGACTGGATGTCGGACTACGAGCTCATGGACGCTGCGGTCCGGGAGCGGCTCAACCGCCTGGAGGTCCAGGTGCGCAGCGACAAGGTGATGGTGGCGTTTGTTGCAGAGTTTTCGCGTGGCAAATCCGAGCTCATCAACGCCATATTCTTCGCGGACTATGGCCGTCGCATCATGCCTGCCAGCGCCGGCCGAACGACGATGTGCCCCACGGAACTGGGCTACGACACGGGTGTGGCGAGCTGTCTTCGGCTGCTGCCGATCGAAACCCGTTTGCACTCGCAGAGCCTTGCTGAATGGCGACTGAAGCCAGAGCACTGGATTGAAATCCCCCTCGACGTCAACCATGCCGATCAGCTGGCCAAGGCCCTCGAGAAGGTTGCCGAGGTCCGCAAGGTCACTCTGGACAAAGCACGTACGCTAGGGTTCTGGCACGATGAACTGCCGCAGGAAAATCCGGTTCCTGATGCCGAGGGCCTGGTAGAGGTGCCGATGTGGCGCCATGCAATCATCAATATTCCCCACCCCTTGCTCAAGCAGGGACTGGTGATCCTGGATACGCCGGGTTTGAACGCGGTGGGGGCCGAGCCCGAGTTGACGGTCAACCTCATCCCGCAAGCCCATGCGGTGGTCTTCATCCTGGGGGCGGACACGGGGGTCACCCGTTCCGACCTGTCCATCTGGCGCGAGCATCTGGCAACGTCCCCGGAAAGCCTCGACGCGCGGCTGGTGGTTCTCAACAAGATCGACACCTTGTGGGACGCACTCAATTCGCCAGACGAAATCCTCGCGCAGCTTAGTCGGCAATGCGCAACCTCTGCCGACATGCTGGGTGTGCCGCGGGCGCAGGTGGTGCCTGTTTCTGCGCAAAAGGGGTTGGTTGCAAAAATTACGCGAGATGAACAGCTGCTCGAATCCAGCGGTCTGACCGTATTGGAGCAGGCATTGGCCGAGGGAATCATGGGCCGTCGCCAGGCCATCTTGCGTGCTGCTGTGGCAACGGGGGTGGCAAGTCTGCGCGCTGAAGCGATGCGCGTCATCAATATTCGGCGCAGGGATCTGGACGACCAGATGGCCGAACTTCGGAGTCTGCGGGGTAAAAACGCCTCTGTCATCGAGTCGATGCGACACCGCGTGGAGCAGGAGCAGCGTGAGTTCGATAGAAGCACAGCCAAAATCCAGGCTGTCCGAGCGGTGCATCTGAGGCTGCTGCGTGATGTGTTTGATCAGTTGGGGGCGAAGTCACTCAAGGTGGAGTTGGCTGAGCTGGCGCAAACGCTTCAGCAAAAGGGTTTGAAGCTGGGCGTGCGCAAAGTTTATGTTCAGACCTTTGACAAATTGAGGCGCACCCTGGACAAGGTGCAGACATCCGGCATTGAAATACAGGCGATGCTGGGTGGTACCTTCCGTCAGTTGAATGCGGAGTTTGGCTTCTCTTTGCAGGTGCCCCCCCCTGCGCAGCTCCAACACTTTGCCCAGGATCTCTCGCAAATTGAACAGAGTCATTTGCAGTATCTGGGTGTTGGCAATGCGCTCAAACTTGCGCAGCCCGAGTTTGCCCAGCGGTTGGTACGTGCCTTGATCATGCGTTTGCGCACGGTCTACGAGTCGGTCGCGAATGAGCTGGAGCTTTGGAGCAAGTCTGCCACCGCGCAACTCGATGCCCAGTTGCGTGAGCGCCGCCGGAGTTTTGCCAGGCGCATCGAGGCGGTGGACCGAATTCAGAACGCTGCGACTGGTTTGGTGGAGCGAATCTCCGAGATCGAGGCGGGTGAGGAAGAGCTCATGCAGTTGGAGCGACGTTTGACAGAACTGACGGCCCAACTGATTGCATTGCCCGCCTCTGCAGACGTTACCGAGCTCATGCCTGCATGACTCTTTCGCAAACGGATTTCGCTGCGCGGGTGGTGCACTGGCAAGCGACCCACGGACGCAATCACCTTCCTTGGCAGCAGACGCGCGATCCCTACCGGGTCTGGCTGTCTGAAATCATGCTGCAACAAACACAGGTCAGCACGGTGCTGGGTTATTACGCGCGATTTCTGGCGCGGTTTCCCGATGTCAGCGCCTTGGCCAATGCGCCGCAGGACGATGTGATGGCTTTGTGGAGTGGCCTGGGCTATTACAGCCGTGCACGCAATCTTCACCGCTGCGCCCAACAGGTGGCCAGCGAATATGGCGGGGTTTTCCCTCGCAGTGCGCAGCAGCTGGCCATGTTGCCGGGCATAGGGCGTTCGACCGCCGGTGCGATTGCAGCATTTTGTTTTGCAGAGCGTGTGCCCATCTTGGACGCTAACGTACGAAGGGTGCTGACGCGGGTGTTGGGATTTGATGCGGATCTGGCGCTGGCCCGCAATGAGCGGACATTGTGGACGCATGCGCAGGCCTTGCTGCCCGCGGTCGATGCCGACACTGCCATGCCGCGCTACACCCAAGGACTGATGGATTTGGGGGCCAGCCTGTGCATGCCGCGCAACCCAGCCTGCCCGCAATGCCCAGTGCAGGCCCAGTGCGTTGCACACCACGAGGGAGAGCCTGAACGCTATCCCGTCAGAACGCGCAAGCTCAAGCGCCGCGCTGAGAGCTGGTGGCTCCTGGTCCTGCAGGATCCGGCGGGGCGGGTCTGGTTGACGCGGCGTCCTGCGGCAGGCATCTGGGCCGGTCTGTACTGTGTGCCGGTCTTCCCCCAGCGCTTGGATTTGTCGGCGTTTCTCCAGGAGAATGGGCTCGCTGCCGCCCAAACCCCGCAGGAAGGCACACCGTTTCTGCATGTGCTGACCCATCGTGATCTGCATTTGCACCCCGTGGCGGTGCGGCACGATGGTGATGCCAGGCCAGACGATGACGGAGGGTGGTTTGCTGCGGAGCAGATTACGGAACTGGGCCTTCCTGCGCCTATACGCAAGCTGTTGGCGCAGTGCTAGGCTGGGTGGGACGCGCCAGTGGCGCGCGCGTCTAGCGGCCATCGAGCTCCCGGTGGCGTCGCAGCACGGTCCAACGGTCGCTGAATACCTGGGCCAGCTGCTCCACGATATAGACCGATCGGTGCTGGCCACCCGTGCATCCGACGGCCACCGTTACATAGCTGCGGTGATTTCTATCGAGCATGTCCAGCCAATGCGAGAGGAATTGCCGGATATGCTGGCCCATCAGCCCCACATCGGGCTGCTGGCGCAAAAAGTCTGCGACGGGGGCGTCTAGTCCGGTCAGGTCGCGCAGCGCCGGTTCGTAATGGGGGTTGGGCAGCATGCGGACGTCGAATACATAGTCGGCATCCACCGGAATTCCCCGTTTGAAGGCAAACGACTGGAATACCAGCGTGAGTTGCCCTGGCGCGGTAGGCATCAGGTCTTTGACATAGCTTTGAAGCTGGGATGCCCTGATCGTGCTGGTGTCCATCACATGAGACTGCTCACGCAGATCGGCCAGCAACTCGCGCTCCAGTTCAATCACCTGTGTGAGCGCCCGCCGGCCGTCCGGAATGTCGTCATGCGACAGAGGGTGGCGTCGACGCGTTTCGGAAAAGCGTCGCACCAGCGTTTCCGTGGTGGCATCCAGGAAGATGGATTGAATGGTCACGCCCTGCTGGCGCAGGCGTTCCAGCTCGCGTGGGACCTGCGGTAGCGACGTGGCGCTGCGCACATCCATGGCGATGGCCACGCGGTTGCCGTGGTGCTTGTGCTCCAGCGCGACAAAGGCCGGCAGCAGTTCGGGGGGCAGGTTGTCCACGCAGTAATAGCCTGCGTCCTCCATGGCATGTAGCGCCACGGACTTTCCTGAACCAGACATCCCTGTGATCAGAAAAATTTCAAGGGACATGGTGGGTCAGCCTTTCTGCGCTGTGGAGGCAAGGCTCAGCATTTCGCTCGCATGGGCCAGGGTGGTGCCGGTGGGGCGTTCGCCACCCAGCATGCGGGCCACTTCCGTCACCCGTTGCTCGCCCTGAACAGACGTGACGGTGCTGGTGGTGCCGGTTGCTTTGCGACGCTTGGACACCATCAGATGGTGATCGGCGCAGGCTGCCACCTGCGGCAGGTGGGTGACTGCCAGCACCTGGCGGTCGCGCCCGAGTTGCCGCATCAATTGACCTACTGTTTCTGCCACGGCCCCGCCGACGCCCGAATCCACTTCGTCAAAGACCAAGGTGGATGCCGTTCCCAGTTCGCTGGTGGTCACGGCAATGGCCAGGGAGATGCGCGACAGTTCTCCACCCGAGGCGACCTTGCCTATGGGGCGGGGCGTCATGCCAGGGTGCCCCGCCACGAGAAAGGCAATGTTGTCCTGTCCATGGAGTGCGGGCTCAGAGGCCTTGGTCACAGCCACTTCGAATACGCCTCCCGTCATGCCCAGGCCCTGCATTGCCTGTGTAATGGCTGCAGACAGTCGGGGGGCTGCCCTTGTCCGGCCCAGGGAGATGGCGCGCGCTACCGTCTGATAGGCCTTGGCGCTGCGCGCTTGCGCTGCTTCCAGGGCGGCGAGGTCGGCCGCGGCGTCCAGTTGTTGCAGCTGTGCTTTCCACGCCTGCAGAAAGGCAGGCAATTGAGCGGGTGGATGCTTGTAGCGCCTTGCCAGAGTCATCCATTGCGACAGGCGCGTGTCGAGATCCGCAAGGCGGTCCGGGTCCAGGTCGGTATGTCTCAGGTAGGCTTGCAGCGAGCGGATGACATCGCTGGTCTGTGCCAGGCTGGACGCGAGAATATCGGCCAGCTCGGTGAACACGGGTTCAAGTGACTCCTGGCCTTGCAGCAAGGTGACGGCGCGCGTCAGGCTGCTTTGTGTGCCCGATTCCTCCTCTTCGAGGATTCCAAGAGCACCCTGAGCGGCCTCCAGCAGCGTGTGGGCGTGGGAGAGACGTCTGTGTTGTGCTTCCAGATCTGCCCATTCATTTTCTGCAGGTGCCAGTTTGCTGACTTCTGCAATTTGCCATTGGAGCCGTTCGCGCTCTTGCTGCAGCGATGTTTGCGCTGCACGGGCGTCTTCCAGGGCTTTCTGGTCTGCGCGCCACTGGACCCAGCATGCCGCCAACTCCTGTAACGAGAGACCCGCATAGGCGTCCAGCAAATCTCGCACGGACTCCGGCCGGGTCAGACTTTGCCATGCATGCTGACCGTGGATGTCCAATAGCTGGTCTCCTAGGAAACGCAGCTGTGTTGCCGTGGCAGGGGTCCCGTTGATCCACGCACGGCTTTTCCCCTGGGTGTCGACGGTTCTGCGCAAGAGCAAGGTCTCGTCGGCCTCGATTCCCGCCTCGTCGAGCCAGGGCTGCAAGCGGCTGATGTCGTCAAATTCTGCGCACACATCGGCATGGGTGGCACCTTCGCGCACGGATCCCGCATCAGCGCGGGCACCGAGTGCCAGTTGCAGTGCATCCACCAGAATCGACTTGCCTGCTCCCGTCTCACCTGTCAGCACAGTGAAACCTGCTTGTAGATCCAGTGCCAGTTCCTGAACAATCACGAAGTCCCGCAGGGTGATACGCCTGAGCGCCATGGTCAGGAGCCCCCCTCGTTCCAGCGCAATTTCTTGCGCAGTGTCGCAAAGTAGTTCCATCCGAGCGGGTGTAAAAACCGCACGCTGTGTTCTGAGCGCTGCACGAGAATCCGATCACCATGCAGCAGCGATGCCAGTGACTGCATGTCGAAATTGGCGCTCACGTCCCTGCCACTCACGATTTCGACGGCCACTTCGGTGGCGTCCGACAACACGATCGGGCGGTTTGACAGGGTATGGGGCGCAATAGGTACCAAGACCCATCCCGGTATGGATGGGTGCAGCATGGGCCCCCCGGCGGACAGTGCATAGGCAGTGGATCCGGTGGGCGAGGCAATGATGAGTCCGTCGGCCCTCTGGTTGGCCACGAATTGCCCGCCCACTTCCACACGCAGCTCCACCATTCCGGAGGTGGCTCCGCGATTCACCACGACATCGTTCATGGCCAAGGCTTCGAAAACCGTGTGCTGCTCCCGAATCACACGTGCCCGCATCAGTGGTCGCAAGTCCTCTTCATACTCGCCCAACAGCATGGGGGTCAGTGCTGTCTGGTAACTGTCGAAAGGAATGTCGGTGATGAAGCCCAGGCGACCCTGGTTGATTCCGATCAGTGGCGTTCCGTAACGCGCTAGCCTGCGGCCAATGCCCAGCATCGTGCCGTCTCCACCGACAACCAAGCCCAGATCGCACTGGGTGCCAATGGTGTCCACGTCCATGGCAGGGTAGGCGGTGAGTCCGGTGTTGATGGCAGTTTCTTTTTCGAGTACCACCTGACAGCCCTGGCGAACAAGAAACTGCGCGATCTCTTCGAGGGCATTGCGAGAGCTGTCGGTCATGGCGCCTGCAGCAGTTGCCTGATACTTGCCGATAAGCGCAACATGGCGGAAATTGGACGTCATCGCGAAATTACATCATTAAAATCATCTTATGCTCGATGACCGTGCCAAGTTGTTGCTCAAAGCGCTGGTCGAGCGCTACATCGCCGATGGGCAGCCTGTGGGCTCACGCACCCTTTCCCGCGCCTCCGGCCTGGAGCTTTCGCCGGCCACGATACGCAATGTCATGGCGGATCTGGAAGAGCTGGGATTGATTGCAAGCCCCCACACGTCAGCCGGAAGAATCCCCACGGCGCGGGGTTACCGCCTGTTTGTGGACACCATGCTGACGGTGCAGCGCGATCCACTCACGCCGCCGCAGTTGGCGCCAGAGCAGCCACAAAAGGTAATTGCTAATGCGGCGCACCTTTTGTCCAACCTCTCGCACTTTGTGGGCGTGGTGATGGCGCCGCGACGTACCTCCGTGTTTCGACATATCGAGTTTCTTCGACTGTCAGAACGCCGATTTTTGGTGATCATCGTGTCCCCCGAGGGAGACGTGCAAAACCGGGTCATTTTTACCGATGCGGACTATTCCCCGTCGCAGCTGATTGAGGCCGCCAACTTTTTGAATGCCCACTATGCCGGCTTGGCCATGGAGCAGGTGCGCGAAAAGCTCAAGTCGGAGGTGGACACGCTGCGCGGGGAGATTGCATCCCTGATGCAGGCGGCCGTCCATGTCAGTTCCGAGGCGCTTTCCGAAGCGCAGGACGAGGTCGTCATTTCTGGCGAAAGAAACCTGCTGGCCGTGAGCGATTTCTCCAGCGACATGGGCAACCTGCGCAGGGCCTTCGATCTGTTCGAGCAGAAAACCCAGATACTGCGCCTTCTGGACATCTCCAGCCAGGCCGAGGGCGTGCGTATCTATATTGGTGGTGAAAGTCAGGTGGTGCCGTTTGAAGAGCTCTCAATCGTCAGCGCCCCGTACGAGGTGGATGGCCGGGTGGTCGGCACTCTGGGCGTGATCGGCCCCACCCGCATGCCCTACGACAGGATGATCCAGATCGTAGACATCACGTCCAAGCTGGTGTCCAACGCGCTGAGTTACCGCAAATAAACGCCCTACAATACCTGCCGTGCCCCGTGCTATTCAGCGTTGGCGCGAGGGGGTGTTAGCTCAGTTGGTTAGAGCAGAGGACTCATAAAATCATAAAGTGGGTTTTCGCAAGCCCTTGTGAAGACTCAGGATTTTCCTTATTATTCGCGTAAGTATTTGATTTAAAAATACTTTTCAGCACGCTGTAGTTTGCTGAACTTGGAAGGGCTGCGACTGATTTGTAGCCTAGCAGTAGCCTATGTGTAGCCTAGAACGGGCTGCGTGTAGCCTAGAAGGAGCCCAAGATGTCGAAACTCACGCAGTCGTTCGTCAAAAGCATCGCCGTGTCACCCGGTGAGTCGCAGACGTTCTACATGGACGATGAGCTGACCGGATTCGGTTTGCGCGTCTCACCAACGAAGAAGGTGTTCTACCTGCAGATGCGTGTGGGCCGCAAGGTGCTCAAACGCAAGCTCGGCGAATACGGTCCGATGACCGTGGATCAGGCGCGCAAGAACGCACTGCAGATGAAGGCCCAGTTGCTCGATGGCCGCGACCCCTACGAAGAGCGGCGTCGCGGCGCAAGCGACGCGACGCTGGACGAATTGTTCGACGAGTACACGAACGAGGTCGAGCATCGGGCGAACACCAAGAAGAGCATCGAGTCGGCCAAGCGGCATTTCGGTGAACTCGAAGGCATGGCGTTCAAGACCAAGCCTAACGGCCGTTCTGCCGAGAAAATCGAGCTGGCAAAGGTCAAGCTTCCCAATTGGCTCAAACGCCCTTACTGGGAGATCACGCAGGACGATGTGCTGGAGCGTTTCGATGTTGTCTCGCGCATGATCCCTAAGCGCAAGCTGTCGAAGTCGCCGCAGCCGATCACGCGCACGTCCAACCAGCATTTCAAGTACCTGCAGGCGGCCTACAACTACGCTATCAGCAAGTACCAGTTGTCGCGCGCGGGGTTCATGAACCCTGTGGCCATCCTCAAGACGACGCGCCGCTGGAGCCGAATCAATCGCCGCAGTGGTTTCCTCGATACGAACAAGCCGTACTTCGTGACTTGGTGGCGGGCCTGCGAGTCGCTCGAACCCGTGATTGGCGACTACATCCTGTTTTCACTGGTCACCGCCAGCCGTTCGATCGAATCAGCGACGTTGCGCTGGTCTGACGTGGACCTGAAAAAAGGCCGCATGGTGTTTCGCAATACCAAGAACGGCCAGGACTACACGTTCCCGATCGCACCAGTGGCGCGGTCTATCCTGGAGCGTCGGCTCAAGGCCAAGATCAACGACTTCGTCTTCGGCTACGCCGATTCGGGAAAGTGTCATGTCGTCTGCCCGCCGCAGTACCACATCAAGCTGGTGCGCGTCGAATGCGGCGAACACTGGTCGATGCACGATCTGCGACGTACCTTTACGACAGCGATGACGCTGCTCAACGTGCATGCTTTCACGATCGCGCACTTGATGAAGCATTCGATGAACAGCTCGATGACGCTGTCATACGCGCCGCCGACGCAGGAGCAGTTGCTGGAGGCGCTGATCAGGCTGGAGCAGCATCTGCTGGAGCGTGTGCGTCCGGAGGCTTGCAACGCTGCCGCAACAGAGGTGGTAGGGGCTGTCGCATGAGGGGTTTTACGCTCTATATCCGAACGTATATAATCCATGACTGAGAAACGCAAGCTCTTGTTCTGGGAAGGTTCCTCGAAGAAGGATTTCAAGGAGTTTCCCATTCCCGTTCAGAAGGACATGGGCGTCGCGCTGTTCGTTGTGCAGTTGGGTCGGACGCCTGATTCGGCCAAACCCTGGAAGGGGTTGGGTTCGGGCGTCTACGAACTGGTGGAAGATCATCGTGGCGATACCTTTCGCGCGATCTACACCGTGCGCATCGGCGATGCGGTGCATGTGTTGCATGCGTTTCAGAAGAAGTCCAAATCCGGCATTGCCACACCCCAGCCGGACGTGGAGTTGATCGAGAAGCGGTGGAAGGCTGTGCTTGCGCGTTACGGCGCGAGCGGGAGATCGTGATGACGCGCAAAGACCATCCTCAAGGCACCGACAACGTGCTGGCCGACCTCGGGTTCGAGGATGCGGAAGAGCTGTCGGCAAAGGCCGTCCTGGCGGTCAAGCTCAATGAATTGATCGACAAGCGCAGTCTCAGTCAGACCGAAGCTGCGCACATCACCGGCATGACGCAGCCCAAGGTGTCCCAGGTGCGGCGCTACAAGTTGCAGAACATTTCGCTTGAACGGCTGATGCAGGCACTGGTGTCGCTCGACCAGCAAGTACAGATCGTGGTCCGGCCGGCGCGGCGTGCGCATGCTGCTGGCATCACTGTGGCGGCATGATCCCTGCAGCAGCCATGAGTGTATGGATGATCGCCGCATGCTGACGGGCGGCCAGCAGCCTTGGTGGAACTATTTGGGCGATGCCGTGCCGGGCATCGCCGTGGAGGGGCTTGTCCTCGTTCAGGCTTATCGACGCGATGGTCGTCCGCCGGAAGAGGTGGTTCTGATGGAAAAGGCGCGCGAGTACGGAGCGCAGGCGGTGTTCTTCGAGGCTGGCCGCAATGGAAAACGCTCGGTGCCGCAGGCCTTCGTGTTTGTCGCCGATGGCCCCGAGCGAGATCGTGAGTTTGCGGAGATGCACAAAAAGCTCTGGAGCTGGGGAGGCGTACCACTGATCTACCGAAAGCTGCCGGGGCAACTGCAGCTCTTCAGGTGCGCTCACGGCCCCGACTTCGTGTCTTCATCCGGAGAACTGGTGTGCAATCCTGTCCGCACTTTGGCATTGGCAACCGCAGTTGCCAGCGACCCATGGTGGAATGCGGAACAATTGCACAATGGGACGTTATGGGATGACACGGATGCTTGCAAGGTATTGTTGTCATCCAACAAATCCGCCCATAAGGGTCTCATCAAAGCAGTCAAGGAGATCAGCGACGGTTTGAATACCGAAGGCATCCTGCCAAAACATCTGCGCCGCAAGCTGTTGATCCTCTCCTTGCTGATCGCGTACTTGGAGCAGCGTGAGGTCTTTAAAGATGGCTATCTGGCGCGCTTCCTGCCGGGCGCAGAGAAGTTCTTTCAGGTACTTGCCAGTGGCCCATCACTCGTGGCGCTGCTTGAAGATCTGGAAAAGCGCTTTAACGGCCATGTATTTTCCTTCAATGACGTTGACCGCGAACGATTGAGAGGTAGCCAACAACTGATCCGCTTTTCCCGGCTCATTGAAGGGCGCGAGGAGTCCGGTGGTCAGTTGACGTTGTGGCAGCTCTATTCGTTCAAGGACCTTCCTGTTGAACTGATCAGTCACATCTATCAGTTGTTTGTCAAGGACGCCGATAGTTCTGTCTATACGCCGCCATTCCTCGTGCGCCTGATGTTGGAGGAGTCGCTGAATTGGGAGCGGCTTGATCGGCTGCAAGAACGCGGAGAGATCATCCTGGACCCGTCGTGTGGTTCGGGTGTCTTCCTCGTCGAAGCCTACAAGCGGTTGGTTCTGCACTGGCGCAGCCGCAACCAATGGCAGAAGCCTGATGTCGCTGTCCTCAAGGGACTGCTTAAATATGTGCATGGAATTGATCACGAAGAGGGTGCGATCGAGCTAGCCGCATTCAGCTTGTGCTTGGCTCTTTGTGATGCGCTAGAGCCGGAGACCATCCGAGCCACCATCAAGTTATTTCCACCACTGGCTGGCGAGACATTGCACTTGTCTTGTTTCTTCGAGGCGAAGGAACAGGGCCTGATTACGGCACCGATAGGGGTCGTTGTAGGCAATCCGCCGTTTGCGTCGAAACTGACGACGCCTGGCGCTGTACGAAGCTACGAGCGATACAACGCCACACACAGCACACTTCCCGACAAGCAGCTTGCTTACTTGTTCCTGCATGAAGCGATGGAGATGGTTGCCGAGGGTGGTGTGCTGAGCATGCTGCAGCAATACAACTTTCTCTATAACCAGCAGTCGATTTCCCTGCGTCGGAGCTTCATCAGAAAATGGGATGTGCGTGAGATTCTCGACTTCATTTCAGTGCGTGGACTGTTTCAGAGGGGCAAGGCCGACACAAAGGTCGTTGTCATCGTCGCTGAAGCCAGGACGGCGCCGGATGAAAGGCGGATCTTGCACGCAACGTTCCGTCGCAGCGGGCGCTCGGATGCCGAGCAGGGATTCGACATCGACTATTACGACCTGCATTGGCTGTCGAGAGATCTCGCTCTGGAAAACGATGCTGTGTGGCGAGCTAACTTGTTTGGTGGTGGCCGTACTCTGGGCTTTGTTGATCGCCTGAAGAACTATCGGACTCTGGGTGAGTACGCGAAAAAGAAAAATTGGGACTACGGCGAAGGATTCATCGAAGGCCTAAGTGGGAAGCGTGAGCCGGCGAAGCACATTTCTGGGAAGAAATACCTTCCGTCGGACGCCTTGACTGTGGATGGGTTGGACCGGCAGCGGATTACGAGTGCCAAAGGCACTCTCTTTAAGACTGCCTATACAAGTGGCCGCTACACCCCACCTATGCTCCTTGTTCGCGAGCAGATGGACCTTCCACATTGCTTGTGGACGGATTCATACCTCACTTATGGTCAGCAGATCGTGGGGTTTTGTGCGGAGCAGAAGGACATTGCAGCCCTGCGGAAGCTGGACAAGTGGATGTCGATGTCGCGGCGTGCGTTGCAAGCGCATCTTGCATTGGTAAGCCCGCGCTTGTTTGTGCAGAAGGCCACCGCGCTCCAGGCGGACGATGTGTTCTCCATTCTGTATCCCGCAGAAGGCAGTCTCGACCTGAGCCCCAACGAAACAATTCTGGTGGATGACATCGTGGACCACTACCGCGACTTCATTCGGCTGGGTGAAGATTCCGAGGTGATGAAGCACAGTGGGCTACCCAGTATGTCGGCCTTTAACGATGTGTTCGTGCGCCAGATCAACGCCATTTACAAAAAGAAGTCGATAAAAGCGCTCACGCCGCAGACGTGGCCGGGTGTCATTTGCCAGCCGTTTGTTTTTGGTGCTGGCAAGGTGGATTGGCAAGGTGCGGATGCATTGAAGGGCAGACTGGCGTCGCTGCTACAGGAACGCCAAGGGCAATCGCTGCAAATTACGCGGATAGCGCGTATCTATGACGGAAACTTCGTCTTCCTGCTCAAGCCGGACCGCCTGCGCTTCTGGATGCGTTCTGTGGCATTGAGGGATGCGGACGAGATGCTGGCCGACCTTCGGGTGCAAGGGTTCTAACCGCCAGCCTATGCTCGCAGATTTTTCAGATCGCCACGTCCAGATTGGCTCCCTCGGGAAAGATGTACATCTGTCTGCGGCATCGCTGGACGAGCTGATCGAGTTCATCGCCGGCGAGCTTCCGTGCTGGCGGGATCATCCCGATCGATCGGAAAAGACGGCAGAGACGGCGCTCACATCCCAGCTTTGTGGCCATCTCAATACTGTCGCCCGTCACTCTGCTGGCTGGGACATCCTACAGTTCCGCATCGAGGAACCCGATGAACAGAAGAAGGGCCGCAAGATTGACTTGATCGCATCGGCGTGTGGGCCGACGATATGGATCGATGGTCGACGCTGTACCCAGTTCGATACGTTGCTTCCTATTGAGTGCAAGCGACTGCCAACGCCGAAGGACAAAGACCGGGATGAACGCGAGTACGTGATAAACCGGAAAGCGACAACGGGTGGCATCCAGCGTTTCAAGGCAGGGGATCATGGGGCGGCACATTCCCGTGCCGCCATCATTGCCTATGTCCAGGCCGAGACACCGCAAGTTTGGTTTGACCGCTTGAATGCATGGATCACTGAGTTGGATGGCTCGGAGCACACAGGCTGGTCGTTGCAAGACCTGATCCGCAGTGAGTCCGTGGTCGGAAAAACTGGCCTCACCATGTATCGCTCGCAACACGTCAGGGCCAAGGGACTCTCACAGATCGACATTCGCCATCTCTGGATTGCGATGAAATGAGAGGCCGGGAGGATCGTTGTCCGGTTTCGGATCGGCCGGATCACGCCTTCCTTACGCATGACAGATTTGCAACATATCCCCGAAGATGAATTAATGGCCCTGGCGCAGCAGTGGCGCGGCGAGGCGCTGCGCGGGTCGAGGGATGCGCGCGGGACGGCGCACTTCTACGAATCCGAACTGCGGCGACGGAAAAAGGGCGAGATAAGTGTTGTGACGGATTCAGCGTTGGACACCCGGTCTTTGGCTGCTCGCGTGGCATCTCGGCCTTGGTGGCGTCTGTGGTGATGTCTGCCGACGCCCAGTTCATTGTTCTGAAGCTTTCCGATCATGGGAATGCGCGCAGGGAGGATCATCTGTATGGTGGCTGGCATCGCCGCTTCTTGAACGTTACCGGTCGATGGTCGGCCGCGGCGATCAAGGAGGCTCCGCTGATTGCCTGGCCGGATGAAGGCACGGCGGCACAGGCAGTGAACATCGCATCGCAGGCGCGCGGGCGAGATGTCTCCGTCTTCTCGATTGGTCCTGAAAGCATCGGCTAATCTATCCATGTCGCCGAGTACCTGACCAGCTTGCCGCCACGTGCGGTGCTGGGGGAACGGTTGCAGCAGGCGGCCGAGCGGGCGCGGTTGCAGCGCAAGACGGACAGCGATTAGTTCTGTCCCAAGCATTCGGGCGTCCCGGCGTGCCGCCGTCGCGCTGTCGTGCTGCGCATCGAGCCTCGCTGCGCGACTCTCGCCCCATCCGGGCTTCCATCGTTCCCTCGCTTCGCTCGGCTGACGCCTTCGGCCCGGCTTATTGATCCGGGCCTGCGCGCTCCGCTTGCCGAAAGGCGGGGGTGTGCAGTAGGCGGGGTGTGGGCGGTCTTGCTGTTCCCTTCATCTTGCCACGGCGTTCTCGCCGTCAATGACTGCGCGCCGCTGGCGCTTGCGGCCTGGTGGCCGTCTTCGATCATTGACTGCTTGCGCTGCGCCGTGCCCCGGAAGGGTCGGGCAATTCCGCTCGGCAACCTTTCAGGAGTTCACCATGAACAACGCACTCATTACTGACGAGCAGCGCGTCGTGCTGCTGGCCAACGGCCGCGAATCCTCGGAGAACCCGGACTTCGATCCGGCGCCCGTG
>DAOPUP010000004.1:0-19596 GCA_035350655.1 Acidovorax sp.
GCAGCGAGGTGCTGCTGCGGGTGGCCACCCTCGAAGGCATACAGCCGACCGCGCTCAAAGACCTCAACGAGGTGCTGTTCAAGGTGCTGGCCGGGGGCGACAAAATCCGCAAGAGCTCGCTGGGCGGCGTCAAGGCGGCGGCCGAGATCATCAACTTGCTGGGCGGCAACATGGACGGTGTGGTGCTCGAGGCGATTCGCGGCTTCGACCCCGACCTGGCCCAGAAGATCATGGACAAGATGTTCGTGTTCGAGGATGTGCTCAAGCTGGACAACGGGGCCATCCAGACGGTTTTGCGCGAAGTGGCGTCGGAGACGCTCATCGTGGCCCTCAAGGGCGCGGTGCCCGAGTTGCGCGAGAAGTTCCTGACCAACATGTCCTCTCGTGCGGCAGAAGCCTTGCGCGAAGACCTCGAGTCGCGCGGCCCGATGCGCCTGTCGGAAGTGGAAGCCCAGCAAAAGGAAATCCTCAAGACGGTGCGCCGTCTCTCGGAAGAGGGCCAGATTGTGATTGGCGGTGGCGGTGATGATGCCTTCGTCTAACCAGCGCGTGTATTCCCGTTTCATTCCCAGCGAAGAGGTGGGCGATGTCACCCGCTGGAAATTCGGCGCCATGGACGGCTCTGACGAGGTGGAGCCTGTGCCGCAGGTCGAGGCCGCGCCAGAGCTGCCGCCCGCGCTCGATGAAGCGCAACAACAGGCCTTGATCGATCAGGCCTGCGACGAGGCCTATGCCAAGGGTGTGGCCCAGGGCGAGGCGCAGGCCACACTGCAGTGGCAGCGCCGCATGGACGAATATGTGGCGAACCAGGGCCAGGAAGCGGCCCAGCGGCTCCATGCCGTCGTGCAATCGCTGCAGGCATCGCTGGCCGACATGCAGCAGCACATGGCGCAGGATGTGCTGCACCTGGCCTGTGACATTGCCCGCCAGGTGCTGCGCCATGAGCTGTCCGTCAACCCCAACGCAGTGCAGCCCGTGGTGCGCGAGGCGGTTGGCATGCTGGTATCTGAGGGGCGCCCGGCGCTGGTGCGCCTGAACCCTGCGGACATGGAAACACTGGCAGCGCCTTTACGTGAAGAATTTGACGGCGCCGGCGTGCAGTGGATGGCGGATGCCGCGGTGCCCGCCGGAGGCTGCCTGGTGGAGTCGGCCGGCACGGTGGTGGATGGCAGCCTGGACAAGCGCTGGCAGCGTGCCATTGCCGCGCTGGGGCTCGAGTCGCCATGGCAGGACGATGGTGATGGCGATGACCGCTGATACCGGCTCCGCATGGACCCGTTTCATGGACGATGCCCGTGAGCGCGTGCAGGCGGGCGCGCCGCTGGAGACCCGGGGCACGCTCACGCGCCTGACGGGCCTGGTGCTGGAGGCTGCTGGCATTCGCGTGCCGGTGGGCTCGCAGTGCATGGTGCAGATGCCCGGTCATGCGCCGGTGCTGGCCGAGGTGGTGGGGTTTTCTGCCGACCGGGCCTTTCTGATGCCCGCCGGAGATATCCATGGCCTGTCCAGTGGCGCCAGCGTGGTGCCGGCGGCGCCGTACATCCCCATGCCCCGTCTGGGTGAACCACCACGCCCAGTCCACCGTGCCGGCGTGCTGCGGCTGCCCATGGGCGACGGGCTGCTCGGGCGTGTGGTGGATTCGCAGGGGCTGCCGCTGGACCATGGCGGCCCGGTGCAGGATGTGATCTCCGAACCCATGGACCGCCGCCAGATCAATGCCATGGACCGGGACCCGGTGCGCGAGCCCCTGGACACTGGCGTGCGCGCCATCAACGCTCTGTTGACTGTGGGGCGGGGGCAGCGGCTGGGCCTGTTTGCGGGCTCGGGCGTGGGTAAAAGCGTGTTGTTGGGCATGATGGCCCGCTACACCCAGGCCGATGTGATCGTGGTCGGTCTGATTGGCGAGCGGGGGCGCGAAGTCAAGGAGTTCGTCGAAGACATTCTGGGTGAAGAGGGGCGCGCACGCTCGGTGGTGGTGGCGGCACCAGCCGATGCGCCGCCGCTGCTGCGCATGCAGGGAGCGGCCTATGCCACGGCGGTGGCAGAGCATTTTCGGGACAAGGGAAAACATGTGCTGTTGCTCATGGACTCGCTCACGCGCTATGCCATGGCCCAGCGCGAGATTGCGCTGGCCATTGGCGAGCCTCCGGCCACCAAAGGCTACCCCCCATCGTGTTTTGCCAAGCTGCCTGCGCTGGTGGAGCGCAGCGGCAACGGCTTGCATGGCGTGGGGTCGATTACGGCGTTCTACACCGTGCTGTCGGAGGGCGATGACCAGCAGGACCCAATTGCCGATGCGGCGCGGGCTATTCTGGACGGGCATATCGTGCTGTCGCGCGCGCTGGCCGAGACCGGGCATTTCCCGGCCATCGATATCGAGCAATCTGCCTCTCGGGTGATGCACAACGTGGTTTCGCGCGGGCACTTTGACCTGGCCAGGCGGTTTCGTGCCGTGTATTCGCGCTACCAGAAGAGCCGCGACCTGGTGCAGGTGGGGGCGTACATGAGTGGTTCGGACCCTGCCCTGGATGAAGCGATCCGCCTGCAACCCGCCATGGCGGCCTTCTTGCAGCAGGACATGTTCGATGCCGCCTCCATGGAGCACAGCCTGCATTCAATGGCCGGCGTGCTGGACCACTGACCGATGGGGGGGTGAATTGTCATGTCGACCCTGAATGCCCTGTCGGTGGCCGTGGAAGTGGCTTTGCGCAAGCGCGATGAGGCCCGGCGGCTGTTGCAGGATGCGCAAGGGGCGCACCAGGCCGCGCAAGACCAGCTCCACCAGCTGCAGGGCTATGCCCGGGAAACCGAAGGGCGCTGGGGCATGCGCGCCAACGCCGCAGTGCAGCCCGAGGTGATGTTCCATCACTACCAGTTCATGGACCGCCTGGGCCACGCCGTGGGCTTGCAGACCACGGTGGTGGGGGACCATGGCAGTCGGGTGCAGGGCGCCACGCGTGCCTTGCTGGAGGCAGAGCTGCGCCTGGCCAGCTTGCGCAAGGTGGTCGAAAAGCGCCAGCAGGACCATGCGCGCCAGCAGATGCGCCTCGAACAGAAACAAACCGACGAGCGCGCTTCGATGCAGGTGCGCAATGCGATCAATGGCCCACCGGGCCAGGAGTATTGACGATGGAACCGACACGCACCGCTGGTCCGCAGGCCACCCAGAGCACCCAGAGCGCGCAGTCCAGCCGCGGCAAAGCGCTCGCGCAGCGCGCGGGTGAACCCGTGGACGCGTCAGCCCAGGGGGGGTTTCTGGCTTTGCTGGCATCTCTGGAGACCACGCTCCCGGGCAACGGATTGAATGGATTGCCCCTGGAGGCAGCCGTGGACAGCAGCGCCGCCGACACGGCCTCTTCGCTTGTCGGTGCCGATCCTGCATCACTGGCGGCCTGGCAGGGCCTGCTGGCGCCTGGGGGTGTGCCCGGTGTTGCGGTGCCGGGTTTGGTGGCGACGGCTGGCGCAGGGGGCAGTCCGGGTATTTCGGCGGTGGTCGGTTCTGAATGGCTGCCGGCGCCCGATGGGCTGGTGGCGCAGACGGCGCTGCTCGATGGCGCTGCAGAGACCGCTGATGCCGCCGGGGTGACGCCGCCCATGGGGGCCGTGGCGGGCTACAGCCGCATGGCTGCGCGCCTGCAGAACGCGCTGGCGCAAGGGGGCGGTGTGGCGGGTGTACTGAGTGCGGCCACGGCCGGTGCGGTACAGGCAGAAAAAAAGCAGGCCTTGGTGATGGCTGCCGCTGCAGCCCAGGTCAACCCGCTTGTGGTGGATGCGCGCGCGATGGCAGCGCCCGGGGTCGACGCCGGGCCTCGCGCTGGGGCCGATCTGCTCGGGGCCTTGGGCAACGTGCCAGGGGCACCGGCGCTGGAGGCTTTTGCGGAAAGTCGGGTGCCGCAGCGCTCCGCCAGCGCCGCTGGCGACGACGCAGGTGGCCGATCTTCGCCCCATGCTGCCGGAGGCGACTGGGGGCTGGCGCATGCGGGCCCGCCGGCGGCGGGCGTGGAAGGGGCTGCCGAGTTTGCGGATGCTGCGCAGTTGGGGGCAGAAGAACAGATTGCGGACCAGGTGGCTTACTGGGTGAATCAGAAAACGCAGAACGCCGAAATGACGCTGGATCGCGACGGGCAGCCGGTGCAGGTGACCGTCTCGCTCTCGGGCAGCGAGGCCCATGTGACATTTCGCAGCGATCAGGCGCAGACCCGCGAGTTGCTGGACGCAAGCATGTCCCAGTTGCGGGATTTGCTGCGCAGCGAGGGCCTGGTGTTGTCGGGCACTACCGTGGGGACATCGGCGCGCGACGGCACCTCAGACAATGATTCCGGGCGGCGCCAGGGGCGTGAGGGCGAGCGGCGCGCACAGGTGGTGGCGGCGGTTCCGTCCGCCGTGGCATCACTGCACCGCCATGGCGGCGCTGCCGACCGTGCGGTGGACATCTTTGTGTGAGGATGCGGCCGGCGGGCCATGCCGGGAGAGGCGGTTTCGCAGACCTTTTCCTGCTGCATTGCCGGTGTGAGGGCGGGGAATGCCGTGGTTTTGGGCTTTTATTCTGGCTATTATTGGCCGATCCCCCGCCCAATAATGGGCTTCCCATCGATTGCGCGTTCTTTTGGGCGCCGCATGCTTACTACCGCAAGGAATTCTCACAGTGTCTGCCCCTACTCCCGCCGCCGCACCGGTCAAGGCAAAAAGCAAGAAGCTGATCGTGATCGGCGCTGTGCTTGCCCTGCTGGTCATTGTGGGCGCAGGCGCCGCATGGTTTCTTGCCAGCCGCTCCCATGCCGAAGAAGACGATGGTTCAGCGCCGCCGCCCAAGGAAGTGGCCAAGGTGGCGCCCACTTTTCTGCCATTGGAGAACATGGTGGTCAATCTGGCAGATCCCGGGGGCGACCGTTTTGCGCAGATTGGTATCACGCTGGAGGTGTCGGACGCCAAGACCGCCGAGCAGATCAAGCAATACCTGCCCAGCATCCGCAGCGGAATTCTTTTGCTCGTGTCCCAGCGCACCTCGGAAGAGCTCCTGCAGCGTGAGGGCAAGGAAAAACTGGCCACCGATATTCAGCGCGAGGTCTCTCGCCCGCTGGGTTATTCGATGCCCTCGGCCAAGTCCCGCAGCAATGCGCAAGAGGACGACACCGAAGAGCCCAAGGCGCGCCGCAAGGTCGAGAAAAATCCTGTGCAGCGCGTGTTGTTTTCCAGTTTCATCATTCAGTGAGCTGGTAAGGATTTTTCCATGAGTGATTCATTTCTATCCCAGGAAGAGGTGGATGCCCTTCTGGAAGGGGTCACCGGAGAGAGCCAGAAGTCGGTGGAGGAAGTCGCCGAGGTGGGGGCGGTCCGAAGCTACAACATCTCCAGCCAGGAGCGCATTGTTCGCGGCCGCATGCCGACGATGGAAATCGTCAATGAGCGGTTTGCACGCAATTTCCGCATCGGCTTGTTCAATTTCATCCGCCGCAGTCCGGAAATTTCTGTGGGAACCGTTGCGGTGCAGCGCTACAGCGCCTTCCTGCGCGAGCTGGCGGTGCCCACCAACTTCAACATTGTGGCCATTCGGCCCTTGCGTGGCAGTGGACTGATCGTGTGCGAGCCCTCGCTGGTCTTCGGCATCATCGATACGCTGTTCGGGGGCGTGGGTAAATTTCAGACCCGCATCGAGGGGCGTGATTTTTCCCCTACCGAGCAGCGCGTGATCAATCGGCTGGTGGACGTGATTTGCGCCGAATACAAGAAGGCGTGGCAAGGCATCTACCCGCTGGAGCTGGAGTACCAGCGCTCGGAAATGCAGCCCCAGTTTGCGAACATCGCGACGCCCAGTGAAATCGTGGTGTCCACAGCGTTCCAGCTGGAGATTGGCGACCTCTCTGGCGCCATCCATATCTGCATGCCTTATGCCGTCCTGGAGCCGATTCGGGATGTGCTGTATTCGTCTACGCAGGGTGATTCGATCGAGGTGGATCGTCGCTGGGTGCGCGTCCTGACGCGCGAAATCCAGGCGGCCGAAGTGACCCTGGTGGCGGAGCTGGCGCGGGCGGATGCCACCGTGGAGCAGCTGCTGGCCATGAAGCCCGGCGATTTCATCGAACTGGACCGCGAACCCCGTATTCGGGCCTCCATTGGTGGAGTGCCTATTTTCGAGTGCCAATACGGCACCCACAATTCCAAATATGCGATTCGCATTGAAGAATGCCTGCGCAATGGGGACATGAGCTGGCTTGGAGAAAAAGATGTCCACTGAAGACAACAACACGGAAGCCAATAAAGAAGGCACTGACGGCGCGGACGATCCGTTTGCCGGCTGGGCCGAGGCTCTGGAAGAGCAAAAGCGCTCCGATGACAAACCCGGTGATGCGGAGCAGGGTGGGCCGTTGTCCGGCGAACCGGTGCGCCCTTTCTCCGGTGGCAGCGGTGGGGATGGCGCGGTCAACGACATCAACATGGTGCTCGACATCCCGGTGCAGCTGTCGGTGGAGCTGGGGCGCACCAAGGTGCCGATCAAGTACATCCTCCAACTGGCCCAGGGGTCGGTGGTCGAGCTCGACGCGCTGGCCGGTGAGCCCATGGATGTGCTGGTCAACGGCTATCTGATTGCGCAGGGCGAGGTGGTGGTGGTGAACGAAAAGTTCGGCATCAGACTGACCGATGTGGTGACGCCATCGGAGCGTTTGCGTCGGGTCAGCCGTGGATAGTGCCGGCATGACCCAGACGCTCGCCATCGTGGTGCTGTTTGTGGCAGCCATGGCCGCCTTGCCTTGGCTGGTGCGGCGCGTGCAGTTGCACCAGGCAGCCGGTGCTGCCCCGGGTGGCGCCTCGTCTCGCGTGCTCTCTGCCGTGGCGGTCGGTCCCCAGCAACGTGTCGTGACCGTGGAGGTGGGGCCGGAAGGGGCCCGTACCTGCCTGGTGCTGGGTGTGACGGCGCAGCACATCAGCTGCCTGCATGTCATCAACCGCGGTGCGGCTGCGCCGACAGTTCCCCTGGCCTCTTTTGCCGGTGAAATGGCTCTGGCAGCGCAGGCGCGCGACAAGGCCTCCAATGTCTGAAGCGGTCGGCGTATGGCGCAGCATGTCGTGGCGCAGATTGCGGCCTATGGCATGGCTCATCGCCTTGGGCGCGCTGGCCATGGTGCACGGGCCGGCCGTTGCACAAAGCGGGGGGGCTTTGCCTTTGCTCGTGGGGTCCGGCAACGGGGGAACCAGCTTTTCGGTGCCTATCCAGACCTTGCTGTTTTTCACGGCGCTGTCTTTTCTGCCCGCGGTGTTGCTGATGATGACGGGGTTCACGCGCATCGTCATCGTTTTGTCTCTGCTGCGCCAGGCTTTGGGGACGCAATCTGCGCCTCCCAACCAGGTCGTCATCGGCTTGTCGCTCTTTCTCACCTTCTTTGTCATGGGGCCCACGCTGGACCGCGTGTACAAGGAGGCCTATGTGCCCTACACCACCAACGCCATCAGCTTTGAAGCGGCGCTGGACAAGGCCGAGGCACCGATGCGGGCGTTCATGCTCAAACAGACCCGGCAGTCTGACTTTGCGCTTTTCTCTCGACTTGCGCGGCTGGACGCAACGGTCACCGCCGAAACCGCCCCCCTGCGCGTATTGGTACCGGCCTTTGTGACGAGCGAGCTCAAGTCCGCCTTCCAGATCGGATTCATGATCTTCATCCCGTTTCTGGTCATCGACATGGTGGTGTCCAGCATCCTGATGTCCCTGGGCATGATGATGCTGTCGCCTGTGCTGGTGGCATTGCCGTTCAAGCTGATGCTTTTCGTGCTGGCCGATGGCTGGAATCTGCTGATTGGCTCGCTGGCGGCCAGTTTCGTGACCTGAGGACCGGTTTTTATGACATCCCAGATGGTTTTGACCATGGGCAGCGAGGCGCTCACCCTGCTTTTGATGATTGCCATGCCCGTACTGGGCGTGGTGATGGCGGTTGGCCTGGTGGTGAGCATCTTTCAGGCCGTGACGCAGATCCATGAGGCCACCCTGGCTTTTGTTCCCAAGCTCATCGCCGCCATGGTGGTCTTTGCCGTGGCCGGACCGTGGATGATCAGCACGCTGGTGGATTACATCCGCCGCACCATTGAATCGATACCGTCCGTGATTGGTTGACGTGGTACACCGTGCTGGGACCCTGAGCAGGTCGGTCCAAATGCTCGGCCATGCGCCGATGTCGGCGGAATGCCCGGGCGCTTGCAATAAGAAAACTGCAGCGGGCCGTGTACTCGGCCTGCCCGTGCCCCAGGCGGTGGATTTGTCGTGATCACCTTTACCGAAGCCCAGCTGGTCGCCTGGATCTCGCCGATTCTTTGGCCCTTTTTGCGCGTACTGGCGGTTTTCACGGTGGCGCCCGTATTTTCGATGCGTGCCATCCCCATGCGGCTGAAGGTGGGGCTGGCCTTTCTGGTCGCGCTGTGTGCTCAGGCGGTGTTGCCCGAGCAACCCGTGATCAGTGTGAATGGGCGGGAGGCTCTGGGGGCCGTCGCCCAGCAGGTGGTGGTGGGGCTGGCCATTGGGTTCGCCGTGCGGCTGGTGTTCTCTACCGTGGAGCTGGCGGGTGAAATCATAGGCCTGCAGATGGGGCTCAATTTTGCTTCGTTCTTCGACCCGGCGAGCAATGCGCAGGTCAGCGCGGTCGCGCGATTTTTCGGGCACATGTCGACGTTGCTCTTCGTGGTCATCAATGGGCACCTGGTGGTGCTCATGGCCGTGGTCAAAAGTTTTGACACCTTCCCCGCTGACGGAAACTTTCTGCAGGCCCTCGGGCAGATGCGCCTGCACGAGTTGGGGGCCTCGCTTTTTTCCAGCGCTCTGTGGATTGCGCTGCCCATGATCGCGTTGCTGACCTTTGTCAATCTGACCTTGGGCATCATTTCGCGCGTGGCCCCGCAGATGAATGTCTATGCAGTGGGCTTTCCGGTCACCCTGACCGTCGGCTTGCTCGGCATTGCCGCCACCCTGCCGATGCTGGAGCAGCCGGTGTTGGCCCTGATGCAGCAGGTCATGGATCTCTTTGCTGTCCAGCGTTAGCCAGGGCCTTTACACCAGTTCGTTGCGAATGGCGTAGACCGTCAGCTCGGCATTGTTAGAGAGCTTGAGCTTTTCGAGAACCCGAGAGCGGTAGACACTCACGGTCTTGGGGCTGAGCATCAGTTCTTCGGCAATATCCGACAGCTTGCGTCCCGAGGCAATCTTGACCAACGTCTGCAGTTCACGCTCGGAGAGCGCTGCATGGGGCGACTCGGGTGCAGGTTGTGCCAGGCTCTCTGCCAGCATCTGGGCCACTTCGGGAGTGAGGTATTTGCGTCCCTGCATGACGGTGCGCACGGCGGCAACAAGCTCGACCGGGTCGCTGGCCTTGTTGGCATATCCTTGCGCCCCGGCGCGCAGGCAGCGCAGCGCATATTGGTCTTCCGGATACATCGAGACCACCAGCACCTTGATGTCGGAGTGGGTCTCTCGTACGCTGGCCAGCACCTCCAAGCCACTGCGTCCCGGCATGTTCAAGTCCAGCAACAGTACATCGCAGGGGGCGGCACGCAGCACTTCGCGCAGCTCTGAATAGCCCCCTGCCTCGCCGGTGACCTGGATGTCGGGTGCCTCGGTCAACGTATCTCGTATGCCGCGGCGCAAGACAGCGTGGTCATCACACAGCACAACATGAATCACGGGTGGGCTCCTTCATCGGATGCATTGTCGCGTGGTGCGAGGGGGATGGAGAGAATTACGCTGGTGCCTTTTCCAGGTTGGCTGCTGATGTCCAGCCAGCCGTTCACGGTGCGGGCCCGTTCCTGCAGGCCCTTCAGGCCAAAAGCCTTGGGCTTGTCGCGCATGGCGGGTTCAATCCCGCAGCCATCGTCGGCGACTTCCAGCGTCAGCACGCCTTCGCCGTCTGCCAGGTCGATGTGGACAGCCTTTGGTGCAGCATATTTGGCCACGTTGGTCAGTGCTTCCTGGGCGGTGCGATAGGCCACCAGCTGCACTTCGGCAGGCAGGTCGACGACGATGCTGGTGTGCACCACCGTGGGCACGCCCGTGCGCCGCTCGAAGCTGCTGGCGAGCCACTGGACCGCGGCCACCAGGCCCTGATCGAGGATGGGCGGGCGCAGGTTCATCATGATGCGCTGGCTGGCGCCAATGGCGTGCTGGAGCATGTCGGCCGCAGCTGCAGCGTGTTCCTGCATCGCCGGGTCATGGGCGTGGCGACTGATCCAGGCGATATCAAACCGGACGGCGGTGAGGGCTCCCCCAATATCGTCATGGATTTCCCGGGCAATGGCCGCGCGCTCCTGCTCGATGGAGGTTTGCAGGTGTTCGGTCAGATCTGCCAGGCGGCGCTGGGATGCGGCCAGTTCCGCCACGGCCTGCTCGCGCATCCGCCTTGCCTCGTGCACCTCGATGGCACGCGCCATCACGTGGGGCAGGCGCGCAATGTCGTCTTTGGCAAGGTAATCTGCGATTCCCAGCCGCATGGCGTCAACGGCTGCTGCCTCCCCTATGGCCCCTGAGAGCAGGATAAAAGGCGGATGCTGGGGCAGTTGCGCAACATGCTGCCAGGCATCCAGTGCAGTAAACCCCGCCAGCCGGTAATCCGCCAGGATGATGTCGAAGGCCTGGTGGGTCGTCAGCGTCTGGAAGGCCTCCAGCGTATCGACATGCTGGAGCGTGCAGGCCATCCCCGAGCGTCGCAAGGCAGCCTTGGCAAGCCCGTGGTCGGCCAGAGAATCTTCAAGATGAAGAATTTTTAGGGGATGGTCTGGTGTTGGGGTGACCATAGGAGCGATATCATAGGATACATATTGGAACAAATCGTGCTATTGCCAAGGCTCATGTGGCGCGGTGCACCAGAGGAGCTGCACACGGTGCAGGTGGAGGTCTGGTGTCAGACGGATAATTCTGCTGGACCTGCTTTTCAGCGTGCTTTGCAATATTTGCCGGGATGGAAAAACGATGCAATCTACGCTCACACTCTCCGCAGGACCCGGAGTTCAGGTCCCCGTCATGGTGGCGGCGGAGTTGCAGGACTCTTTGCTGGTGGTCATGCACGACTTGCATCGGCTTGAGGGGTTGCTGAGTCATGCCACGGACAATTTGCTCGAGCGCTTTGAAGAGGCCAATGCAGCTTTGTCCGATGCAGTGGTCGCCGATTCGCCAGCGCTGGTTGCGGCACGCACTGCATTGCGCAGTGCCGTAACCGAGCTGCAGTTTCAGGACATGGCGTCGCAGTTGATCTGGCACACCACCAAGGTGCTTCAGGGCTGCGCCTTTCGGCTGGCATCGGAAGCCATGGGCCATGAAGACGGCGAAGAGGCGGCTCCGTTTACCGAAATGGCCCCTGATCGCCCCAATCCAGTGACCCAGAGCGAGATGGATGCAGGTTCTGTGGACCTTTTCTGATGTGGACATCACCGGTTAGCCTATACATTCAAGTCAGTTGGAGCCTTACATGCAGTCGATTCTTGCCGTAGATGATTCACCTTCCATGCGAAAAATGGTGTCGTTTACCCTCACGGGTGCTGGCTACCATGTGGTGGAAGCCGTGGATGGGCAGGACGCCCTCGAAAAGGCTGAAGCCCACGAGATCCATCTGGTGCTCGCAGACCAGAACATGCCTCGGCTCGATGGCATCGGCCTGACCCGCAAGCTGCGCGAGCACCCCAAATTCAAGACCATTCCCATATTGATTCTGACCACTGAATCCAGTGACCAGATGAAGCAGGCGGGGCGCGCCGCTGGCGCTACGGGATGGCTGGTGAAACCCTTCGATCCGAACCGGTTGATTGAAGTGATTCAGAAAGTCATCCGCTGATCCGTCTGGACAGAGGCAAGCAAGAAAACAGGAGTCTCCATGGCGGAAACCTACCAAGAAGGATCGGGATCTGGCGCTGATTTTGATCTGAGCCAGTTCTATCAAATCTTTTTCGAAGAAGCGGGGGAGAACCTCGACCAGATGGAGCAGATGCTGCTGAATTTGGACTTGGCCAGCGCCAACGACGAAGAACTCAACGGGATTTTCCGTTGTGCGCACTCGATCAAGGGGGGCTCGGCGACATTCGGATTTGCCGATGTGGCGGAACTGACGCACCAGATGGAGTCGCTGCTAGACCGTCTGCGGCGCCACGAACTGCAACCGATCCCGCAGATGGTGGACGTGTTGCTGGAGTCGGCAGACGCGTCGCGCAGTTTGCTGGCGCGCCACCAGGCAGGTGAGCAGGGGGAGGCCATCTCCACCACGGATCTGGTGCTCCGCATCAGTGAGCTGGTGGCGGGCCGGGTGCCGGGGGGCGCTGCACCAGCCCCCCTGGCTCAAGCACCGGCGCCCGTGGTGGCAGCCGCCGCGCCGGCTCCGGCGTTCGCGCCTGCACTAACGGTGTCGGCTGGTCAGCCGCGCCAACTGCAAATCCAGATTGGCCCGCTGGAGCGACCCGAGCAGGCGGATGCCATCAAGGAGCTGTTCCGGGACATCCCCGGTCTCGGGTCGATCAGCGATCTGCCAACGAGCGATCCTGCCACCCGCCGATTCGCCGTAGAGACCACTTCGACTAACGACGATCTGCTGGATCTTTTTGCTTTCCACGTTGCCAAGGAGCAGGTGAGCATCAGCGACGGTTTGACGGCAGGTGTTTCCTTGTCTGCAGCGGCGCCCCAGGCCGGGCAAGGCGGGGATGCCGCAGGGCTGTCTTATGGGTTCTTTCATGATGCCCCTGGTGCGCCCGGTGCGCCCGGTGCGCCCACCGAGGCCGCTGCCGTGCCGGTGGCTGCAGTGTCTGCCGCCGCCGGGGCCAAGGCGCCGGTGCCCAAGGCAGCTGCGGAGCCCCGGGCGCAAAGCCCGGCCCAGATGGAATCTACAACGATCCGGGTGGCGGTGAACAAGGTCGATCAGCTGATCAATCTGGTGGGCGAGTTGGTGATCACCCAGGCCATGCTGGCGCAAAACAGCCGAGGTCTGGATGCGGGTGCCTATCAGCAATTGCTGGCGGGTCTGGCGGATCTCGACCGCAACACCCGTGATCTGCAGGAGTCGGTCATGTCGATTCGCATGATTCCCATGTCGATCGTTTTCAGCCGCTTTCCACGCATGCTGCGGGATCTCGCGAACAAGCTCGGCAAAAAAGTGGATTTCGTGACACTGGGGGAGGCCACCGAACTCGACAAGGGCCTTGTGGAAAAGATTACCGATCCATTGACCCACCTGGTGCGCAACAGCTGTGACCATGGCATCGAAATGCCTGCTGAGCGTCTGGCGAAAGGCAAGCCGGAGCATGGCACGATCACTTTGTCGGCCTCCCATCAGGGCGGCTCGATCGTGATCGAGGTGCGCGACGACGGGAAAGGACTGTCGCGTGAAAAGATCCTGCGCAAAGCGCTGGAGCGTGGGCTTGATGTGTCCGAGCACATGAGCGACGCAGATGTCTGGCAGCTTATTTTTGCGCCGGGTTTTTCTACCGCCGAAGTCGTCACCGATGTGTCCGGGCGCGGCGTGGGCCTGGACGTGGTCAAGCGCAACATTGCCGCGCTCAACGGTTCGGTTGAAATCGATTCGGCAGAAGGCTATGGAATGCGGGTGTCCGTGCGCTTGCCGTTGACGCTGGCCATCATGGATGGCATGTCGGTGGGTGTCGGTGACGAGGTCTATATTCTTCCCTTGTCGTCGGTGGTGGAGTCCTTCCAGGTCAATGCCGAAGATGTCAGCACGGTGGCGCAAGGCTCGCAGCTGGTCAAGGTGCGGGACGAGTACATGCCTGTGATTGCGCTGGAAAAGATATTCCAGGTACCCCGCCTGGACCCCAGCAAGTCCAGCAGCATCATGGTGGTGGTGGAAGCCGATGGAAGCCGTGTCGCGCTTTTGGTGGACGAGTTGCTGGGACAGCACCAGGTGGTGGTCAAGAACCTCGAATCCAACTATCGCAAAGTCCCCAATGTGTCGGGCGCCACCATTTTGGGCGATGGCACCGTGGCGCTGATCCTCGATACGGGTGGACTGGTGCGGCGGGCACGCCATTAGTCTCTGGTGCCTGCACCGATGGTGCTGGCGCTGTCATGAAAGGAAAGATCGCTATGAGTGTGATGAAAAAAGCAGAAGAAATCACCGCGTCCGGCGCCCGGGAGTACCTGACGTTCAGGCTGGATCAGGAAGAGTACGGGATCGATATCCTGAAGGTGCAGGAGATTCGTGGCTATGAGCCGCCCACCCGTATTGCCAATGCACCCGAATTCATCAAGGGCGTAGTCAATTTGCGGGGAACGATCGTTCCCATCGTGGACATGCGCATCCGGTTCAACTGCGCCCAGGCGGACTACAACACTTTCACGGTGGTCATCATCCTCAATCTGCACCAGCGTGTGGTCGGGATCGTGGTGGACTCGGTCAGTGACGTCATGGAGCTCGCGTCAGGCAGTGTTCGCGCGGCCCCGGACATTGAGAGCGCAATTGACAACAGCTGCATCATCGGACTGGGCTCCGTGGGCGAGCGCATGCTCATCCTGCTGGATATTGAGAAACTGATGTCCAGTGTCGAGATGGGGTTGGTGGCGGTCGACGAGTAGCAAGGGCGCATCGCGCAAGGGGTAGCGCAGGCAAGCACAGTCCGGTGAGTTGCTGCACCGGTTTCATCAAGCGAACAGAATCTTCCGTTGGAACCCTACATGTCCCAGACTACCGGCATGGCATCTTCTGCGCGAACGCGCACTCCTTCGAGCAGGGCAGATGCAGCCGTTGTGGCAACTGCACCCTCCGGCCCGCTCTCGCAAGGGCGCGAATTTGTCTGGACAACGGCGGATTTTGCGCGGGTCCAAGGGCTGATTTACCAGCGTGCAGGCATCAGCCTGCACGACGGCAAGCACGCCATGGTGTACAGCCGACTCTCGCGTCGCCTCAGGGAAACCGGGCATACGAGCTTCAACGAGTATCTGAGCTGGCTTGAAACGCACGACGGACCCGAGTGGCAAGAGTTCGTGAATGCCTTGACTACGAACCTGACGGCGTTTTTTCGCGAGCAGCACCACTTTGAAATTTTGGCCGCACACCTCAAGAGCAAGCCTTCTGGCACGCCGTGGCGTGTCTGGTGCAATGCCGCTTCTACTGGCGAGGAACCCTATTCCATTGTCATGACTGCATTGGAAGCGTTGGGTCCGAGCGCGTCCTTCAAGCTGACAGCCAGTGACATCGACTCTCGCGTTCTGGCAACGGCCGCCCAGGGCGTTTATCGTTTGGACAATGTCAAGGGCCTCAGTTCCGAGCGCCTTCATCATTTTTTTCTGCGCGGCAAAGCGGCCAACGAAGGCATGGTTCGCGCCAAACCCGAGATGCGCAAGGCGATCGACTTCATGAGCGTGAACCTGATTCGTGATGACTGGCCGTTCCGGGAGCCCTTCGATGTGGTCTTTTGCCGCAATGTCATGATTTATTTTGATCCTCCGACCCAACGCAAAGTGCTCGAGCGAATTCACAGGGTGCTCAAACCCGGGGGACTGCTGTTTGTCGGGCATGCAGAGAATTTCAGTGAGTCCCGTGACCTTTTCACCCTGCGTGGCAAAACGGTGTACGAACGGTGTTGACCGCGTTCCCCATGCCCGGTACTCACCTGGATCAGTCTACGACCAGGTTCCATCTCGCCAACGGTCTTACAGGGGGCCATTTCCATGGCGGTTGACACCACAGAGCGGCGGCGCGCACCGCGCATTGCGCCCTTGAGCGCAGACATCTACACCACGGGTTCTGCGGTTGCGAAAGAGTCTTCTCTGACAGAGTTGAAAGCCCGGGCGCGCAAGCCTGGAGAGGCCTCGTTCTTTTATCCGGACCACCACTTCCAGCACAACGCAGTGAAGGTGTTGCCTGGGGAATATTTCGTGTCAGACGAGAGCATGGTCATCATGACGGTGCTGGGGTCCTGCATTGCGGCATGTTTGTGGGACAGCAGGGCCCGCATTGGAGGAATGAACCATTTCATGCTGCCAGACGGAGATCTGGCGGATTCCTCAGGCCGCTATGGCTCCTACGCCATGGAACTGCTGATCAACGAAATGCTCAAGCTGGGGGCTAGGCGCGAGACGATGCAGGCCAAGATTTTTGGCGGCGCTCAGGTCATGCACAACTTCACCACGATGAATGTGGGTGAGCGCAACACGAAATTCGTTTTGAACTACCTCCAGACAGAGCGTATTCCCATCGTGTCAGAAGATGTGCTGGATATCTATCCACGCAAGGTGGTGTTCTTCCCGGTGACCGGCAAAGCCATGGTGAAGCGGCTGGCACATACGCATCCCGAAACGCTTGTGGCGCAGGAGGTTCGCGGGAATGCTGCGACCGTCGCGAAGACCACAGCGGGTGGATCGGTGGATCTGTTTTGAGGAAGGCGTCGGGGAATGAGCAAGAAAATTCGAGTGGTGGTTGTGGACGATTCGGCGCTGGTGCGCAGCTTGCTGTCGGAAATCATCAATCGGCAGCGGGATATGGAGTGCATCGGAACGGCCAACGATCCACTGGCTGCGCGCGAAATGATTCGGGAGTTGAATCCTGATGTGATCACGCTGGACGTTGAGATGCCCCGCATGGACGGCATTGACTTTCTGGGGCGACTGATGCGCTTGCGTCCCATGCCTGTGCTTATGATTTCCACCCTGACGGAGCGCGGTGCCGAGGTCACCATGAAAGCGCTGGAGTTGGGGGCCGTGGATTTTGTGGCCAAGCCGCGCGTGGGGTTGGCGAACGGTATCAACGAGCTCGCCACACAGATCGTCGACAAGATCCGTGTGGCTGCCGTGGCACAGGTGCGCCGAGCCGCGCCGCGTGAACTTGCGCCCGCATCAGTCTCGATGGGTGCATCTCATCCTGCGCCGGCGGCGACCTTGCTGGGGCGGCTGTCGACAGAAAAACTGATTTGCATTGGGGCCTCTACGGGGGGAACAGAAGCGATCCGCGAAGTGCTGGTGCAGATGCCCGCAGATTCCCCCGCAATTGTGATCACCCAACATATGCCGCCTGGCTTCACCACCAGTTTCGCGACACGGCTCAATGGCCTGTGCCAGATCACGGTCAAGGAGGCGGTCAATGGCGAGCGCATCCTGCCAGGGCATGCCTATATCGCTCCAGGCGGCAAGCAGTTTCAGGTGGCGCGCAGCGGGGCCAATTACGTGGCGGTGGTGGACGACGGGCCCCCGGTCAATCGCCACAAGCCATCGGTGGAAGTGCTCTTCAAGTCTGCGGCAGCGGTGGTGGGCCGCAACGCGTTCGGGATCATGCTCACCGGCATGGGCAACGATGGGGCAGCGGCCATGCGGGAGATGAAAGATGCTGGCAGCTACAACTATGTGCAGGACGAGGCGAGCTGCATTGTGTTTGGCATGCCGCGCGAAGCGATTGCGCATGGTGCGGCAGACGAGGTGCTGCCGTTGAACCAGATTGCCCCTGCTTTGATCACGCGTTTGCGCGGGGCCACTGACCGCATGCACCACCGCATATGAACCAGCATTCGCGCAACGCGCTTTGAGCGCCTTGCGGTTTGCTCGCAGGATTTCAGCTGGAGAGCGCTGACCAGCGTTCCAGTGCGGCCATCAGCTGTTCCTCGATTTCCCCTTCGCGTGCGTGGAGTTCGGCGGCTTTGGCCGCGTCCTGGCTGTACAGCCTGCCGTCGGCGAGTTCGGCCTGCAGGGCTTTTTGCTCGGACTCCAGGTCTGCGATGCGTTGAGGCAATTGGTCCAGTTCGCGTTGCTCTTTATAGCTAAGCTTCTTTTTTAATAGCTGCTCTGGCTTATCTGATAAAGGTTCGGGGCTGTTTTTTTTGGAATTATTGGCAGCGCTCTCCCGCACGGGGGGCGCAGATGCCGCCAAGGTCCGGCTGCGCTTGGACTGAACCAACCAGTCCTGCACGCCACCCTCGTACTCGCGCCAGTTGCCATCGCCTTCGAAAGCGATGGTGCTGGTCACGACGTTGTCCAGAAAGGTGCGATCGTGGCTGACCAGAAACACGGTGCCGTCGTAGGATTCTAAGAGGTCTTCCAGCAAGTCCAGCGTGTCGATGTCCAGGTCGTTGGTGGGTTCGTCGAGCACCAACACATTGGCGGGACGGGCGAACAGGCGCGCCAGCAACAGCCGGTTGCGCTCTCCTCCGGAAAGAGACCGCACGGGTGAATGCGCGCGCGCCGGGGAAAACAGGAAATCGCTCAGGTAGCTTTTGACGTGCTTGCGCTGTCCGCCGATCTCGATCCATTCGCTGCCAGGACTGATGAAGTCCTCCAAGGTGGCATCCAGATTGATGGCGTGCCGCATCTGGTCAAAATACGCCACCTGCAGGTTGGCGCCCTGGCGTATCTGCCCTGCATCGGGCTGAAGCTCACCCAGGATGAGCTTGAGCAGGGTGGTTTTTCCTGCCCCGTTCGGCCCAATCAGCCCGACCTTGTCGCCGCGCAAAATGGTGGCGCTGAAGTTTCGAACGATGGTCTTGTCGCCGAATGCCTTGCTGACCCCGGTCAGTTCGGCCACGATCTTGCCCTGGTAGCCATTTTGCGAACCCGTGGCAACGTCCATCTTGACGCTGCCCACGACGTCCCGCCGCGCTTCCCGGCGCGCGCGCAGATGTTCCAAGCGCGTGATCCGGCTCTGGCTGCGTGTGCGCCTTGCCTCCACTCCCCGGCGAATCCATACCTCTTCCTGCGCCAGCAATTTGTCTGCCTTGGCGGAAATGACAGCCTCTTGCGCGAGTTGTTCTTCTTTCTGTACAAGGTACTGTGCGAAGTTGCCCGGATAGGAGCGCAATTGGCCCCGGTCCAGTTCCACGATCCGGGTGGCCACCCGGTCCAGAAACGCCCTGTCATGGGTGATGGTGACAACGCTGCCCGGAAAATCGAGCAGCAGGTCTTCAAGCCATTCGATGGAGTCCAGATCCAGATGGTTGGTGGGCTCGTCCAGTAGCAGTACATCGGGCCTTGCCACCAGAGCCTGGGCCAATGCGACGCGTTTCTTGGTGCCGCCGGAGAGGGTGCCTACGAGGGCATCCGGATCCAGATGCAGGCGCTGCAGTGTCTCTTCGACACGCTGCTCCCAGTTCCAGGCGTCATAGGCTTCAATCACGGACTGCAGCGCGTCCAGATCGAGCCCTTCTGCCCCAGACAGGTACTGGTCTCGTACGGCAATCACATGCTGCAAGCCCTCTGACGCCGCCTTGAAAATGGTCGCCTGTGGGTCAAGGGATGGCTCCTGCGCAACATAGGCGATGCGCACACCCTGCTGAACCTGCAGGGTGCCATCATCTGGCTTGGCCAATCCCCCCAGTATTTTGAGCAGCGACGATTTGCCTGCTCCGTTGCGTCCGATCAGGCCGATGCGCTCCGCGGTTTCAAGGGAAAAGCCGGCGTGGTCCAGCAATGCGACATGCCCAAATGCAAGTTGGGCGTCCAGTAAGGTGATAAGTGCCATGGTGATGTTGATTATCAGGGGGCGCCATAGACGGGCTCGCACAGGTTTGTCGTAGGCGTCTATTTGTCCGCACAGCGAACCCATCCATTGGCATTTCAATAAATTCATCGCGGGCAAACAATAGCCTCAATTCCTTGCATTCGCGTGCTATAGTCGAGGGCTTCGCTACTGATGGCGGCCTTCTTGGGCG
>DAOPUP010000005.1:0-19240 GCA_035350655.1 Acidovorax sp.
TTTCCCGGAATCGCTGAACCATGAATACGGTGGATGCCAAACGGGTCCTCGAAACTGCCCTGATCTGCGCTGCGCAGCCCATGGCGGTGCGGGAGCTGCGTGTGCTTTTTGATGATGCGCTGGGGTCGGACACACTGAAAGTTCTTCTGCATGAACTGCAGCAGGACTGGGCTCTGCGTGGTGTAGAACTGGTCCAGGTGGCCTCCGGTTGGCGCTTTCAAAGCCGCCCCGAAATGCGGCAATACCTGGACAAGCTGCACCCGGAAAAGCCCCCGCGCTATTCGCGGGCCACGCTGGAGACATTGGCCATCATTGCGTACCGGCAGCCGGTGACGCGTGGGGACATTGAAGACATTCGGGGCGTTACGGTCAATAGCTTGATCATCAAGCAGTTGGAAGACCGTGGTTGGGTGGAAGTCATCGGGCATCGCGAAACAGTGGGGCGCCCCGCGTTGTTTGCCACCACGCGCCAGTTTCTGGACGATCTGGGGTTGCAGTCGCTGGACCAGTTGCCTGTACTGGATGACCCCGCCGGCGGTGCCACGGTGCTGGAGGCCATGGCTTCGGTGGGTGCCGGGCAGAGCGCTTTGGAGATAGATGCAGGCGGTCTTGTGAATCTACATCCTTTGGTAAGCGAAGAGTTGCCGGGGATGGCCCCGCAAGAGGCGCCGAAAGAGACAGAGGCTCAGCAAAGTGCGCAGTCGCCTCTCCGTGATGAACATGAGGATGCCCCGGAGGGTGTCCCGGAAAATAACATATGAACGATTCCACTCCTGATCCCCAGAGCCTGCCGCAAGCGACAGCGAATTCCGAGGCCGCAGCGCCGCAGAAAAAGCCAGCGGCACGCAAAACCCCGCGCAAGAAGGCGGTGCCAGTGGCTGAAGCCGCCGCGGACTCGGCGGTCGAGGCGTCTGTTGAAATTTCTCTGGTGAAGGCTGTGTCCGCTGTGCCCGTCACTGCGCCAGTGCAGCCTGAGTCTGTCGTGGTGTCATCGGCGCCGCTCCAGGGGGGCGACGCTGCATCCCAGGGTGCCGCTACGCCATCGCAAGCGATGGATGTTCATGGCGATGCGGGTGTCAAACATCCTGAGAGGCCGCATCATGCCAAAGGTGCGGCGCGCGCGAGGCAATCCTCCCCCGCAGTGGTCGATGGCTACCAGTTTGAAGATGTCATTTCAGGGCGTTTCGATGCCGATGAAGTCAGTTCAGAGGCTGTTGTACCCAAGCGCGTGTTGTTGCCCCAGGTGGAAACGCCCAAGCTTCACAAGGTGCTTGCGCAGGCGGGACTGGGTTCTCGTCTGGAAATGGAGCAGTTGATTCTCGAGGGTCGCATTTCGGTGAACAACGAGCCGGCGCATATTGGCCAGCGTGTGCAGTTTGGCGATCAGGTGAAGGTGAATGGCAAGCCGATTCGTTACCGAATCGATCCTCCGCCGGCGCGTGTCATTGCGTACCACAAGCCCGTCGGTGAGGTGGTTTCCCACGATGACCCCCAAAACCGGCCCACGGTGTTCCGCAAGCTGCCTCGTTTGCAGCAGGGCAAATGGCAGTCGGTCGGGCGGCTGGATCTGAACACCGAGGGTTTGCTCCTGTTCACCAGCTCGGGCGAGTTGGCCAACAAGCTGATGCATCCCCGTTTTGGACTCGAGCGGGAATATGCGGTGCGTGTCCTGGGCGCTTTGAGCAAAGAAGAAAAGCAGCAGCTGCTCGACGGTGTCCGGCTGGATGATGGCATGGCTGCATTTGGCTCGATCGAGGACGGCGGGGGCGAGGGCTCCAATTGCTGGTATCGCGTCACCATCTCCGAGGGGCGCAATCGTGAGGTGCGGCGCATGCTGGAGTCCGTGGGCCACGCCGTCAGTCGCCTGATCCGGATCCGCTATGGCGCCATGGTCTTGCCGCGTGGGCTGAAACGGGGGGCCTGGCTGGAACTCGATGACAGCGATATCCGCGCCCTGGTGCAGGCTGCCGGGGCCGGACGCCCCGAAGGCGCTAAAGGGCAAGGCGAGGGCGGTTCTGCCAATGCCGAGCGGGGCAACCGTAACCGCGGGCGCGGTGGCCAAGGTACGGGGGATGGTCGCAAGCGCCCTGCGGGTGGCAGTGGTGGGGTGGGTGGGCCGCGTGGCCAGGCGCCGCGCCGAGATGCCTTGGGTGCACGAAACGCCAACCCGGATCGCCAGCGCGCCAATGCGCAGCCCGACCCCATGAAAACATCCGTGGGCTACATTGGCGTGGACAGCCTGTCGCGTCACCGCCAGGATCAGCGCCGTACTGGTGGCGGCGGGCGCCCCGGCGGTGGCGGGCCGCGTCGCGGCGGAAATCGCTGAAACTGCCGGGGATTGCTTGCCCGGTTAGAATCAAAAGCTTTGCCCGACGGGCGAAAAATTACAGCAACATCACATCAGGAAATCACCATGGCTATCGAACGTACCCTCTCCATCATCAAGCCCGACGCAGTTGCCAAGAATGTCATTGGCCAGATTTATGCACGCTTTGAAGCTGCTGGCCTCAAGGTGGTTGCTGCCCGCATGGCGCACCTCTCCCGCCTGGAAGCTGAGCAGTTCTATGCTGTGCACAAGGCACGTCCTTTCTTCAAGGACCTGGTGGATTTCATGATCTCCGGCCCTGTCATGATTCAGGCTTTGGAAGGCGAAAATGCGATTCTGAAGAACCGCGAGCTGATGGGCGCCACCGATCCGAAGAAGGCCGAGGCTGGCACCATTCGTGCCGATTTCGCTGACAGTATTGATGCCAATGCCGTGCATGGTTCCGATGCTCCGGAAACGGCACAAGTGGAAATTGCGTTCTTCTTCCCTGGCATGAACGTTTACTCGCGCTGACATGGTCGTCCCCACGCTCGTTCCAATTTCCTTGGAGAAAACAAGTGCTGGGGACAGCCGCGGCCGATTCCGGGCGTGGCAACCATGAAAACCAATCTTCTCGATTTTGATCTTGATGGGCTGGCCAATTTTTGTGGGCAGCTCGGAGAGAGGCGTTTTCGTGCCACCCAGCTTTTTCGTTGGATTCACCAGCGGGGGACCAGTGACTTCGATGACATGAGCGATCTGGCCGTTGCTTTGCGGGGCAAGCTCAAGGGCTGTGCGCATGTGCAGGCCCTGCCTGTCATCAGTGAGCATGTGTCGGCCGACGGCACGGTCAAATGGTTGTTTGATGTGGGCGGAGGCAACGCCGTCGAGTCCGTATTCATCCCCGAGGACGACCGGGGAACCCTATGTGTATCGTCCCAGGCTGGCTGTGCGGTGGGCTGTCGTTTTTGTTCTACGGGGCACCAGGGCTTCAGTCGCAATCTCACCACGGGTGAAATCGTGGCCCAGTTGTGGTTTGCCGAGCACGCCTTGCGCAAGCGCCTTGGCGCATCATCCCGCATCATTTCCAATGTGGTGATGATGGGTATGGGCGAGCCGTTGCAAAACTATGCAGCCCTCGTGCCGGCGCTGCGGGTTATGCTGGACGATCATGGATATGGCTTGTCGCGTCGGCGGGTCACGGTGTCCACTTCGGGTGTGGTTCCCATGATGGACCGCTTGGCGAAAGACTGTCCGGTGGCGCTGGCGGTTTCCTTGCATGCCCCCAATGACGCGTTGCGTGACAATCTCGTTCCGTTGAACCGCAAGTACCCGATACGGGAACTGCTGGATGCCTGCCATCGTTACTTGGAGCATGCGCCCAGGGATTTCATTACATTCGAATACTGCATGCTAGATGGCGTGAACGATCAGATCGAACATGCCCACCAGCTGATTGAGTTGGTCAGGCCACCGCGTGGCAGTACGATCCGGTGCAAGTTCAATCTGATTCCGTTCAATCCATTTCCTGCATCGGGGCTCACGCGCTCGCCCCAGTCGCAGGTGACACTTTTTGCCAAAGTGCTGAGCGACGCGGGAATTGTCACCACAGTGCGCAAGACCCGCGGAGATGATATCGATGCCGCATGCGGCCAGTTGGCAGGTGATGTCCAAGACCGCACCCGTGCTGTCGAGCGTATGGCAAAGCAACGCACAATTGTGCTCAAACAGGTGACCTAGGTCGCCACTTATCAAGGAGGCGCTACATGGTGGGATCGACTGAACGCTGGCAGCAGTTCTGCAGCTGGGCGCTCATGGCATGTGGTGCCCTGACTTGTTTATTTATGCTTGGAGGATGTGCCGCCCATGGTGGCGCGTCGGCGTTGGATGCATCTGCGGATCTGGTGACGCCTTCCGATGAGCCAGAAGCACGCCGCCGTGCCCGAATCCGTCTGGAGCTGGCATCCAATTACTTTGAAATGGGGCAAACCGCGGTGGCTCTGGACGAGGTCAAGCAGTCGCTGGCATCGGATGGGGCCTATGCCGATGCCTACAATTTGCGCGGCCTGATCTATTTGCGTCTTAATGATTTTGCCCAGGCCGAGGAAAGCTTCCGCCGGGCGCTGGCATTGCGTTCTGGAGATTCCAATCTGCTGCACAACTTCGGCTGGCTTTTGTGTCAGCAGAAAAAGTATGCGCAAGCAGATCAGAACTTCGTCAGTGCGCTGGACAATCCCGCTTACGCCGCCCGCAGCAAGACCCTCATGGCGAGGGGCCTCTGCCAAGTAAGTGCCGCACAGTACGCGCAGGCTGAGCAGTCTCTGGTAAAGGCTTATGAACTCGACGCTGCCAACCCGGTGGTGGGGTACCACTTGGCGGCTTTGCTGCTGCGTCGCGGTGAATTGAGTCGGGCGCAGTTTTACATTCGGCGCCTCAACAATGGCGAATATGCCAATTCCGAATCGCTGTGGCTCGGCATCAAGGTAGAACGATCATTGGGAGATACCGTCGCTTTGATGCAGCTTGCCGATCAGTTGCGCAAGCGTTTTCCCGATTCGCGGGAATGGGGTGCTTTTGAACGTGGGGCCTTCAATGAGTGAGTCGATGGTCGCACAGCCGGCGACTGAAGCGCGAGACCGGGAAGTGCAGGCAGTCACGGCAGGTGCATTGTTGCGAGATGCCCGCAAGGCTGCTGGGGTGCACATCGCTGCATTGGCGGTTGCTTTGAAGGTTCCCGTGACCAAGCTCGAAGCCCTGGAGTCGGACAATTTTTCTGCACTGCCGGACATCGTATTTGTCCGCGCGCTGGCTTGCAGTGTGTGCCGCACCCTCAAAATGGATCCACACCCTGTTTTGGCCCTTCTCCCCCAGGGAGAGGGGCCGAGGCTCTCCGCTGGTGATACGGGCCTGAATGCGCCTGTTAAGGAATTCACGGGCCGATCATTTTCTGCGGCGTTTGCTGTTCCAGGGCCGAGACCGCTGGCATGGGTGGTGGGGCTGCTGCTTCTGGGGGCGGCGTTGATGCTCTTTCTGCCACGCAGTCTGGAAGCGGATTTGTCGGCTTTTTTCAAGCAGCCAGAGGCCGGTCCCGAAATGCCGGCACCCATCGTGGCGGATCCGGAAAGCGCTGCAATGTCGCCAGCGTCGGCTGCCCCCGCTGCGGCCCCCGGTGTTGCGGTTGCCGTCGGCGAAGCGAGGGAGCCTGTGCCGTTGGCACTACCTGCTGGCGCTTTGCCGTCGGTCGCGGAATCTGCAACCAGCCCAGGCGCTGCCGAAACGCCTGCCGGGGTGCTTGCCTTCAAGGCGCGTAGCGAGTCGTGGATTCAGGTTCGTGAGGCGACCGGTGCCGTGTTGTTGCAGCGCAATCTGGCGCCCGATGAGCAGGTAGCTGTTTCCGGTGCGCTGCCGCTGGCGGTGGTGATCGGCCGGGCGGATGCCACCGAAGTCTTTGTGCGCGGCAAGCCCTTTGAGCTCGGCTCCGTGTCCCGTGAAAACGTCGCTCGCTTTGAGGTGAAATAGTGGAAAACATGGTGAGCGATAGCGTTGGGATCAACATGGCGAGGCCGGCCCCGCGCCGCTCCAGGCAGGCGCAGGTGGTGTGGGGCTCTCGCATGGTCACGGTGGGCGGCGATGCCCCTGTGCGCGTCCAGTCCATGACCAATACCGACACCGTGGACGTCATTGGCACGGCCATCCAAGTCAAGGAGCTGGCCCAGGCGGGATCGGAGTTGGTTCGCATCACCGTCAACACGCCAGAGGCGGCGGCGGCGGTGCCCCATATCCGGGAGCAACTGGACCGCATGGGGGAAAGCGTCCCCCTGGTCGGAGACTTTCACTACAACGGCCACCGGCTTCTGACGGATTTCCCGGAGTGCGCGCAGGCATTGTCGAAGTACCGCATCAATCCTGGCAACGTCGGCAAGGGCGACAAGCGTGATCGCCAGTTTGGTCAAATGATCGAAGCTGCAATGCGGTGGAACAAGCCGGTGCGCATCGGTGTGAATTGGGGAAGCCTGGATCAGGAGCTGCTGGCCACCTTGATGGATGCCAACAGCCGTCGCTCTATTCCCTGGGATGCGCGTCAGGTTATGTATGAGGCGTTGATCACTTCAGCGGTGGAGTCGGCGCATCGTGCCCAGGCAATGGGCCTGGATGGCAATCAGATCATCCTGTCGTGCAAGGTCAGTGGTGTGCAGGATCTGATCTCGGTTTACCGTGAGTTGGCGCGTCGTTGCGACTATGCGCTGCATCTGGGGCTCACGGAAGCGGGCATGGGCACCAAGGGAACCGTTGCATCTGCCACCGCTTTGTCGATCTTGCTGCAAGAGGGTATTGGCGACACCATCCGCGTATCGCTCACGCCGCAGCCGGGTGAAGCGCGGACGCAGGAGGTCGTGGTGGCATCGGAAATTTTGCAGTCGCTGGGGCTGCGGATTTTCGTGCCCAGCGTAACCGCATGCCCAGGTTGTGGCCGTACGACCAGCACCACCTTCCAGGATCTTGCCAAACAGATTGACGATTTCCTTCGCGCGCAAATGCCCGTGTGGCGTGTGCGTTATCCGGGTGTGGAAAACCTCAAGGTGGCGGTGATGGGGTGCATCGTCAATGGCCCCGGCGAAAGCAAGCATGCAGATGTCGGGATCAGCTTGCCTGGAACCGGCGAAGCACCTGCTGCCCCGGTGTTCATTGACGGTGAAAAAGCCCTCACCCTGCGGGGCGACAACATTGCCAATGAATTCCACCAGATCGTCGAGACCTACATCGAAAAACGTTTCGGTGGTGTGTCCTCGGCTGCATAGTGCCGGGTGCGCGGCCCTGGCAACGCTGGGCCGCCGCACCCTTGGTGCGCCCTGTGTCTTATCTTCCCCTACACAAAGAAAAATATCGCAGTGAGTACTGAAAAAGGAGCCCCTGTGTCGAAGCCCGAAAAGCTGACCGCTGTTAAAGGCATGAACGATATCCTGCCGCCCGACTCCGCGCGTTGGGAATGGCTGGAGAGCAAGGTTCGTGCGCTGATGGAGCGTTATGCCTATCGCAATATTCGCACGCCCATTGTTGAGCCGACGCCGCTGTTTGTGCGCGGTCTGGGTGAGGTCACGGACATTGTCGAAAAGGAGATGTATTCCTTTGAAGATCGCCTGAACGGCGAGCAACTCACCTTGCGACCGGAGGCAACGGCGGGTGTGGTGCGTGCGGTGGCCGAGCACTCTATGTTGTACGACGGTGGCAAGCGCTTGTACTACATGGGGCCCATGTTCCGCCATGAACGTCCCCAGCGGGGGCGGTACCGCCAGTTTCACCAGATCGGTGCGGAAGCGCTGGGGTTTCCTGGAGCGGAACTGGATGCGGAATTGATTTTGCTGGCCCATGCCTTGTGGAAAGAACTGGGCCTTCAAAATGTGCGCCTCGAACTCAACAGCCTGGGGCAGCCAGACGAACGTAAAGCGCATCGCACCGCTTTGATCGCTTACTTGGAACACCATGTGGATGCGCTGGACGAGGAGGCGCGCAGGCGCTTGCACAGCAATCCTTTGCGGATTCTGGACACGAAAAATCCGGCCCTGCAATCGATTGTCGAAGCGGCGCCTCGGTTGATTGATTTTCTCGGCGAGGCCTCCCTGCGCCACCTCGAAGTGGTCAAGGCCATTTTGGATGCGAATGGCGTTTCCTGGCGGGTCAACCCCCGCTTGGTGCGCGGCATGGATTACTACAATCTCACGGTGTTTGAGTTTGTCACGGACCAGTTGGGTTCCCAGGGCACCATTTGCGGTGGTGGGCGTTATGACTACCTCATCGAGCAGATCGGTGGCAAGGCCGCTCCTGCCGTCGGCTGGGCGCTTGGGGTCGAGCGTGTGCTGGAGCTTCTGAAGGAGCAGGGCAGCGTCATTCCCCCGGTCACACCGGACGTTTATGCCGTCATTCCGGATGTGAGTGCGTTGCCTGTGGCCATTGCGACACTTGAGGGCTTGCGCGTGCATGGCGTCAGCGTTCAGATGCATGGTGCTCCTGCAGCGGGGGAGGGCATGGGCAGCATGAAATCGCAGTTCAAGAAGGCGGACGCCAGTGGTGCCCGGCATGCGCTGGTGTTTGGATCAGACGAGTTGGTTCGTGGCATGGTCTTGTGCAAGTCCTTGCGAGATGGCAGCGGTTTGCAGACCGAGCACCGCCTTGACAATCTGTCCGAATGGGCCAGCACTCTCCAGTTTTCCCGTTAATTCCACGCAAATTCATGGCTAATCATCTCGATCTCGAAGAACAAGAGCAGCTTGATCAACTCAAGCATTTCTGGAACACCTGGGGGACATTGATCAGTACCCTGGCGCTGCTGGTTTTTGGCTCATTGGCTGCCTGGAACGCTTACCAGTATTGGCAGAATCGCCAGGCAACGCAGGCTGCGGCACTTTTTGATGCAGTAGAAGTGGCTGCCCGCGCCAGCGACCAGGCTCGTATGGAGCAGGCGTTCGGTGACCTGCGTGCCAGCTATGCGGGAACGGCGCAGACCGCTCAGGCTGGGCTGATGCTTGCCAAGTCCATGCTGGATACCGGCAAGGTGCAGGGTGCCAAGGATGCATTGACTTGGGTTGCCGAAAAGGCCGGCGATGATGGCTACAAGGCACTTGCCAAGCTGCGTTTGTCGAGTGTGCTGATGGATCAAAAGGAACTGGACGATGCGCTTAAGCAACTCTCCGAGGCATTTCCGTCGGAGTTTGCGGCGGTGGTTGCTGATCGCAAGGGGGATATCCTGATGCTGCAGGGCAAGCAGGAACAAGCCATCGCTGAGTACAGCCGTGCGTTCAAGGCGTTTGATGACCGTGTGGAATATCGCCGCCTGGTGGAGGTCAAGCTCAACGCCCTGGGCGTTCACCCCCAGGGTGCTGCCGTGGTGGCCAACGCATCCGATGAGGTCAAAAAATGAGATTTTTCATCACCCCGCATTCGCTGTCGTGGATGTCGCGTGCCAAGTACCTGACGTCCGCGCTTTTGCTGGGGGCTGTTCTGAGTGGCTGCTCTCTGTGGGGAGGCAGCTCCAAGCCTGCCCCTGCGGACCTGGGGCCCAATTTTCCTGTGCTGGGGGTTCGCCAGGTATGGACTGCGCGCACCGGCAGCATTGTGGGACTGCCCTTGGATGTGCATGTCCATGGCCATGTCGTCACGATGGCATCGGCTGGCGGCATGGTGCTTGCTCTGGATGCCCGCTCGGGGGCGGATCTCTGGCGCGTATCGCTGGGCGAGCCCTTGTCGGCAGGTGTTGGCAGCGATGGCAAATGGGTGGCTGTTGTTTCCCGCAGCAATGTTCTGGTGGCCATGGAGGCGGGGCGTGAGCTGTGGCGCCAGCCCCTGCAGACACAGGCCTTCACTGCTCCGCTGGTCGCAGGAAACCGTATTTTTGTGTTGTCAGCTGACCGTTCGATTGCCGCCTACGATGCGGCCACCGGGCGGCGTTTGTGGGTTCAGTCCCGCCCGGGTGAGCCTTTGGTATTGCGTCAGTCCGGGGTTCTCTTGGCGGTCGGAGATACGCTGGTGGCTGGATTGTCGGGCCGGCTCGTGGGGTTCAACCCTGACAACGGCAGTGTGCGCTGGGAGGCCCCCTTGGCCAGCGCCCGTGGCACCAACGATGTGGAGCGCTTGGTCGAACTCGTCGGGCGCGTTTCCCGCGTGGGCGACAGTGTTTGCGCACGCTCCTTTCAGGCCGCTGTGGGATGTGTGAATACGGCGCGTGGCACGGTAGCGTGGACGCAGCCTGCCGCTGGCGTCGAGGGCCTTCATGGCGATGGTGAATTCATCTTTGGCACCGAGAGCAATGGTTCTGTGCTGGCCTGGCGACGGGCCGACGGCACACGCGCCTGGACATCGGACCGGCTCAAGTTTCGCAAACTCACGGCGCCGCTGCTCCTGGGGCGGTCGGTCGTCGTGGGGGATGAGTCGGGGCTCGTGCACCTGCTGTCTCGCGACGACGGCAGTCCCTTGAATCGCCTCACCACAGATGCCTCCGGCATCGCCGCCGCGCCGGTTGTCGCCGCAGATACCTTGGTGGCTGTCACCCGCAATGGCGGGATCTACGGCTTCCGTCCTGATTGATGGGTTGTATTCAATGAAGCCAGTTATTGCCCTCGTAGGGCGCCCGAACGTCGGGAAATCCACGTTGTTCAACCGCCTCACCAAGTCGCGGGATGCCATCGTGGCCGACTTTGCCGGGTTGACGCGCGACAGGCACTACGGCAACGGCAAGCAAGGCAAGCACGAGTACATCGTGATCGACACCGGCGGGTTTGAGCCAGATGCCTCCAGTGGCATCTACCGCGAGATGGCCAAGCAGACGCAGCAGGCTGTGGCGGAAGCCGACGTGGTGATCTTTGTGGTGGACGCCCGCGCGGGTGTTTCGGCGCAGGACCACGATATTGCCAACTATCTGCGCAGGCTGGGCAAGCCATGTGTCTTGGTGGCGAACAAGGCGGAGGGCATGCTGCAGGGCGTTCAACTCGCAGAGTTCTACGAGTTGGGTCTCGGTGAGGTCTACCCCGTGTCCGCAGCGCATGGGCAGGGAATCCGGGGCCTGGTCGATCTTGCCCTGGAGCCGCTTCATCTTCCAGACCCGGACGATACCGAGCAGGATGTCGACAAAGGCGTGATCAAGCTGGCGGTGGCTGGTCGCCCCAACGTGGGCAAGTCAACCCTGATCAATACCTGGCTGGGTGAAGAGCGCTTGGTGGCATTCGACATGCCGGGCACCACGCGCGATGCCATTACGGTGCCGTTTGAGCGCAACGGACAGCGGTTTGAGCTGGTCGACACTGCCGGGCTGCGTCGCAAGGGCAAGGTGTTTGAAGCCATCGAAAAGTTCTCGGTAGTCAAAACCCTGCAGGCTATCGAATCGGCCCATGTGGTCTTGTTGTTGCTGGATGCCACCCAGGGGGTCACTGACCAGGATGCGCATATTGCGGGATATATCCTGGAGAGCGGACGTGCGGTGGTTCTGGCCGTCAACAAATGGGATGCTGTGGATGATTACCAGCGCCAATTGCTGGAGCGGTCTATTGAAACAAGGCTGGCCTTTTTGAAGTTTGCCGCAATGCATTTCATTTCTGCAAAAAAGAGGCAAGGTCTGGGCCCGCTGTGGGTTTCCATCGCACAGGCGCACAAGGCTGCCACCTGCAAGATGTCCACGCCGGTGCTGACGCGGCTGTTGCTGGAGGCGGTGCAGTTTCAATCGCCCAAGCGCGCAGGCATGTTCCGCCCCAAGATGCGCTACGCCCACCAGGGAGGTATGAATCCGCCGGTGATTGTGATCCACGGGAACTCACTGGAACATGTGACGGATGCCTACAAGCGGTTTTTGGAAGGGCGTTTCCGCAAGGAGTTCGATCTGGTGGGCACGCCGCTGCGGATTGAAATGAAGACCTCGCACAACCCTTTCGCCGATAAAGACGAAAGCTGAACCAACTGCACGGACTGCGCAGGGACTTGGCAGAGAGTCGACTTGCCGCAGTGTCTGCTGTGGTAAGGTGCTGGTTTACAACAACACTTGAACACGGAGAATATCGTGAGCAATAAAGGCCAACTTCTGCAAGACCCTTTCCTGAACGCATTGCGCAAGGAGCATGTGCCGGTTTCCATTTACCTGGTGAACGGCATCAAGTTGCAAGGGCAGATCGAATCATTTGACCAGTACGTGGTGCTGCTGCGCAACACGGTAACCCAGATGGTCTATAAGCACGCCATCTCCACGATTGTGCCGGGGCGTGCGGTCAATTTCTCCACAGCAGACACCCCGGATGCCGATAACGGTGCCGCCTGATTGGCGGTGGTGCCTCAAGGCCGGTCAGCAAAAGCCGGCCACGAAGATGGGCCGGTTCATTTGAGTTCCTCCGATTCGACCACCACTCCCCGCGCTCCAGTGCTGCTGGTGGGGGTGGATTTCGGTCTTCCACATTTTGATTCCAGCCTTGAGGAATTGGGCCTGCTGGCGCAGACCGCAGGTCTGGAACCCGTTGCACGTCTGACGTGTAAGCGCAAGGCGCCGGATGCGGCGCTGTTTGTTGGCTCGGGCAAGGCCGATGAGATCCGCATGCTTGCGCAGATGCACGGCGCCGTCGAAGTCTTGTTTGATCAATCGCTGAGCCCGGCCCAGCAACGCAATCTTGAGCGCCACCTTGAGTTGCCCGTGAATGACAGGACGCTCCTGATCCTGGAGATCTTCGCTCAACGTGCGCGCAGTCATGAAGGCAAACTGCAGGTGGAGCTCGCTCGCCTGCAGTACCTCAGTACGCGGCTCGTACGCCGGTGGTCTCACTTGGAGCGGCAGACGGGTGGAGCAGGGGTCCGGGGCGGCCCGGGGGAGAAGCAGATCGAGCTGGATCGGCGCATGATCGACGATGCTATCAAGCGCATCAAGGAGCGTCTGGTCAAGGTCAAGCGCCAGCGCTCCACCCAGCGGCGTCAACGTGAGCGGCGGGACACTTTCAATATTTCCTTGGTGGGTTACACCAATGCCGGCAAATCCACCTTGTTCAATGCCTTGGTGAAGGCCAGGGCCTACGCTGCCGACCAGTTGTTTGCGACGCTGGACACCACGACGCGCCAGCTGTATCTGGGGGAAGCGGGCAGATCGGTATCGCTGTCGGATACCGTCGGGTTCATTCGTGACTTGCCGCACGGTTTGGTAGATGCTTTTCAGGCGACGCTGCAAGAGGCCGTGGATGCCGATTTGCTGCTGCATGTGGTGGATGCATCCAACCCCAACTTTCCCGAGCAGATAGCCCAGGTTCAACGGGTGCTGCGGGAAATCGGTGCCTCCGACATAGCCCAATTGCTCGTGTTCAACAAGCTCGATGCGATGGCGCCGGAGCACCGTCCGTCCGTCGCACAGGATATGTACGAACTGGATGGACGAGCGGTGGGCCGACTTTTTGTCAGTGCACGCACCGGCGAAGGCCTGGATGCACTGCGGCAGACCTTGGCCAGGACCGTGCTTGCGGCGCAGGCCGACATGACCCCAGGCGATCTCACTGAATTCCCGATCCCAGCGCCTTGATTGGGCACAATGCCGGTTGAATCGATGTCATCAGAGAACCAGAGACTTTGCGCATGAATTTCCAAGACCGTAATCCACGCTGGGCCATGGTGCCGCAACGCATCCGTGGGATGTTCAACCTGAACGATCCACGATGGGGGCGCGGCGAGGACAAGCCCGAGGATGGCAATCGTCCTGAGCCGGAGCGCCCGCCAGTGCAGCCTTCGGGAGGCCGTGGGCGTGACTCCGGATCTGCCGGGCAGCCGCCGGATCTGGACGAGTTGTGGCGCGACCTCAACCGCAAGCTGGGGGGGCTGTTCGGTAACAAGAGCGGTGGCTCGCGGGGGCCGGGTGGTGGTAATGGTGGCGGCTTTCAGCCAGACATGAAGAGTGCCGGCATGGGCATTGGGCTCATCGCCGGAATTGTGTTTGTGATTTGGATGGGGACGGGTATTTTCATCGTCCAAGAAGGCCAGCAGGCAGTCATCACCCGTTTTGGAAAGTACCAAAGCACCAAAGGTGCCGGTTTCAACTGGCGCCTTCCCTATCCGATTGAGCGCCACGAACTGGTCTTTGTGACCCAGATCCGATCTGCCGACGTCGGGCGGGACAACGTGATCAAGAGCACGGGGCTGCGCGAGTCGGCCATGTTGACCGAGGACGAGAACATTGTCGAAATCAAGTTTGCCGTGCAGTACCGCCTGAGCGACGCCCGGGCCTGGCTTTTCGAAAGCAAGAATCCGGCAGATGCGGTGGTCCAGGCGGCCGAAACGGCCGTGCGCGAGGTGGTTGGCAAGATGCGCATGGATACAGCCCTGGCCGAAGAGCGTGATCAGATTGCGCCCAAGGTGCGCGCGCTGATGCAGACAATCCTCGACCGTTACAAAGTGGGTGTGGAGGTGGTCGGCATCAATCTGCAGCAGGGTGGCGTGCGCCCCCCCGAGCAGGTGCAAGCATCGTTTGATGATGTATTGAAGGCCGGGCAGGAGCGGGAGAGGGCGAAAAATGAAGCCGAGGCCTATGCCAACGATGTGATTCCTCGCGCGGTGGGCTCTGCTTCCCGGCTGAAAGAAGAGGCGGCCGCTTACAAGGCCCGCATCGTGGCCCAGGCCCAGGGCGATGCACAGCGCTTTTCTTCCGTTCTGTCTGAGTACCAGAAAGCTCCCCAGGTCACGCGGGACCGGATGTATCTGGAGTCCATGCAGCAGATTTACGGTAACGTGACCAAGGTGCTGGTGGAATCGCGGCAGGGTTCGAACCTGCTCTACCTGCCCCTTGACAAGATCATGCAGGGCGTCTCGCAGTCCTCGGGCTCGGTCGAGACACCTGCCAGCGGTGGAACATCCATCGTGCCGCCGACGGCACCGGCCGGTAGTTTGTCGAACGATTCCCGTGCGCGTGACAGCAGTCGCACGCGTGACCGTGAAACCCGCTAGGAGCATTTTGTGAACAGAGTTGGATTTATTGCTTCTACCGTTTTGGTAGTGCTTGCATTGATGAGTTCGATGCTTTTCGTCGTGGATCAGCGCCAGTTTGGCGTCTTGTATGCCTTGGGGCAGATCAAGGAGGTCATCACGGAACCAGGGCTGAACTTCAAGCTGCCGCCACCTTTTCAAAATGTGTCATACATCGACAAGCGATTGTTGACGCTCGACAGTACGGACACAGAACCCATGCTGACGGCAGAAAAACAGCGTGTGGTTATTGATTGGTATGTGCGCTGGCGTATTTCCGAACCCACCGAGTACATCCGTAACGTTGGCTTGGACGAAACTGCCGGGGCAATGCAGCTCAACCGGGTGGTGCGCAATGCGTTTCAGGAAGAAATCAACAAGCGAACGGTCAAGGAACTGTTGTCACTCAAGCGTGAAGCATTGATGGCCGACGTGAAGCGCGAAGTACTGGAAACCGTTCGAGGTGCCAAGCCCTGGGGTGTGGATGTCGTGGACGTTCGCATCACCCGGGTCGACTATGTTGAGGCCATCACGGAGTCTGTTTATCGCCGGATGGAGGCGGAGCGCAAGCGCGTGGCCAATGAACTGCGTTCTACGGGGGGCGCAGAAGGTGAGAAGATCCGTGCCGATGCTGATCGCCAGCGGGAGATCACCATTGCCAATGCCTACCGTGATGCGCAAAAAGTCAAGGGTGAGGGTGATGCCGAAGCGGCACGCATTTATGCTGAATCCTTTGGCCGCGACCCTCAATTTGCCCAGTTCTATCGCAGCCTTGAGGCTTACAAAGCCAGCTTCAGCAAGAAGAGCGATGTCATGGTGTTAGATCCTTCCTCATCGGACTTTTTCAAGGTTTTTCGGGGTGGTTCGACTCCCTCTGCTGCACAGTCGGCTCGCAAATAATGTCACCGGCCATGTCACGTGGAATTGAACGATAGCCTCTGGACGGCACTGGCTTTGGTATTGGTGATCGAGGGGCTCCTGCCTTTCTTGTCACCTGCTGGCTGGCGCCGTGTCTTCATGCAGATGGTGCAGTTGCGCGATGGGCAGATTCGCCTTTTTGCCCTGGTGTGCATCATGTCTGGCATGGCCATGCTGCTTGTCTGATTTGGCTGGCGACAGTCCTGAGTCTTTCGGAGATTTCAGGGGAGTTTCATCGCTGCCGGTAGAATCACGTTTTTAACAGCCTTCCCATTTTCCATGTCTGCTTGGGTCCTGCCGGATCACATTGCCGATGTCTTGCCGTCCGAAGCGCGGCACATCGAAGAATTGCGTCGCGGGCTGCTTGATACGGCCCGTTCCTATAGTTACGAGCTTGTCATGCCGCCGCTGCTGGAGCACCTGGAGTCTTTGTTGACGGGAACGGGTGAGGCTCTGGGCCTGCAGACTTTCAAGTTGGTAGACCAGCTCTCCGGCCGCTCTTTGGGGCTGCGCGCCGACACCACCCCCCAGGTTGCCCGCATTGATGCCCATTTGCTCAATCGCAAGGGCGTTACCCGTTTGTGTTACTGCGGCCCCGTGGTGCACACGCGGCCCGACCGTGCCCATGCGACGCGCGAGCCTCTGCAGTTCGGTGCAGAAATTTATGGCCATGCCGGGCTGGAGGCGGACCTTGAGGCGCTGATGTTGGCTTTGGATTGCCTGCGGGTGGCCAATGTGCAAGGCCCTAGCGTGGACCTTGCCGATGTACGCATCGTTCGGAGCCTGCTCGCGGGTCTAGCGGTAGACGCCCCCATGCTTCAGAACATTCACGCAGCCCTGGCAACCAAGGATGCCGGTGAATTGGCTTTTTTGACACGCGATTTTCCTGTGGCGTCGCGTGAAGGGTTGCTCGCATTGCTGCAACTCTATGGCGACGAAGGCGTGTTGATTGAGGCGGAGAACGCACTCAGGCGAACGGCTGGTGTGCACGAAGTGCTATCAAATTTGAAATGGCTTGCATCCCGTTTGGAGGGGGTTCGCGTCAGTTTTGATCTTGCCGACTTGCGTGGCTACGCCTACTACAGCGGGGCGCGCTTTGCCATTTATGCACCGGGAGCCAGTGATGCTCTGGTCCGTGGCGGTCGTTACGACGAAGTCGGTGCAGTATTTGGTCGCAATCGGCCTGCCGCCGGTTTCAGTCTTGATATTAAGCAGGTGGTCAGTGTGGTGTCGCCGCAAGCGCTCAAGGCTGCCATTCGCGCGCCTTGGGATGATTCGGGCGAAGTGCATGCCGCCATTGCTGCTTTGCGCAATCGCGGCGAGACCGTGGTCTGTGTGCTGCCAGGGCATGAAAGTGAAGTTGATGAGTTCCATTGCGATCGAGAGCTGGTTTCAGTCTCTGGTCAGTGGGTCGTGCAAGCTATTGAAGCAACTGACAATTGAATTGGGTTTGAGATGAAAGTAACCAAAGGTCGCAATGTGGTCGTGGTCGGCACCCAGTGGGGTGACGAGGGCAAAGGCAAACTGGTGGATTGGTTGACGGAAAGCGCACAGGGCGTTGTCCGTTTCCAAGGCGGCCACAATGCAGGGCATACGCTGGTGATCAATGGCGTGAAGACCGCGCTGCACTTGATTCCGAGTGGCATCATGCGTCCGGGCGTCAAGTGTTACATCGGCAACGGTGTGGTTTTGTCTGCTGCCAAGCTTTTCGAGGAAATAGAGGGGCTTGAAAAGGCTGGTGTGGAAGTGCGCTCGCGCCTGCGCATCAGCGAGGCCTGTCCGTTGATTCTGCCATTCCATGCGGCGCTGGACGTGGCCCGGGAAGCAGCCCGTGAGCAAGGTGGGACAGAAAAAATTGGCACTACTGGCCGGGGGATTGGTCCCGCTTACGAGGACAAAATCGCCCGCCGTGCCTTGCGGGTTCAGGATCTGAAGTACCCGGAACGGTTTGCAGCCAAGCTGCGTGAGCTCCTTGCTTTGCATAACCATGTGCTGACAAGTTTTTTGGGATCTGGCAAATTCATTTTTGGCGAAGCCCTCACCCCCTATATCCATGATGGTGAGGTGCAGTTCGATGCGGTCTACACCGAGGCCATGCGCCATGCGGAGTTGCTCAAGCCTATGATGGCTGACGTTTCGCGTGAGCTCAACGATGCACACCAGACTGGCGACAACTTGCTGTTCGAAGGCGCGCAAGGAACCTTGTTGGATGTGGACCATGGAACGTACCCCTATGTGACCTCCAGCAACTGCGTCGCGGGCAACGCTGCGGCGGGTTCCGGTGTCGGCCCCGGAATGCTCCATTACATTCTTGGCATCACCAAGGCTTACTGCACACGCGTGGGTGGCGGCCCCTTTCCTACCGAGCTGGATTGGGAAAAGCCGGGAACGCCTGGTTATCACATGAGCACGGTGGGCGCCGAAAAGGGCGTGACGACGGGGCGCAGTCGCCGTTGCGGCTGGTTTGATGCTGCCCTGCTCAAGCGCAGCGCACAGGTCAACGGCCTGTCGGGCCTGTGCATTACGAAGCTGGATGTGCTTGACGGTCTCGATGAGCTGAAGCTGTGCACGGGATACCAACTCGACGGAGAGTTGATTGACCTGCTGCCGATGGGCGCCGACGACATTGCCCGTTGCCAACCCGTCTACGAAACGCTTCCAGGCTGGAGCGATTCCACGGTTGGTGTCACGGACTATGCCAAACTTCCACTGAGTGCGAGGCAATACCTCGAGCGCATTGCGCAAGTGACAGGCGTACCGATCGCCATTATTTCTACCAGCCCGGATCGTGACCACACCATCCTGATGCGCCATCCCTACGTGACATAACCCCCTGAGCGCTGAATTTTAAGGCGCTACCAGCTATTTAATCAGGAGCGAATATGTTGACGGAAGACGGCAAACACCTCTATGTGAGCTACGACGAGTACCACAGCCTTATCGAAAAGTTGGCGCTCCAGGTGCATCAGTCCGGTTGGGAGTTCGACACCATTCTTTGTCTTGCGCGAGGGGGCTTGCGTCCAGGCGACATCCTGAGCCGCATCTTTGACAAGCCGTTGGCAATCATGTCGACGAGTTCCTATCGGGCAGAATCGGGCACGGTGCAGGGACACTTGGATATCGCCCGCTTCATCACGACACCCAAAGGTGAAATTGCGGGGCGTGTGCTGTTGGTGGATGATCTGGCTGACTCGGGGCACACGCTGAACACGGTGATTGACATGCTCAAGGCGAACTATGCCCCGATTTCGGAATTGCGCAGCGCGGTCCTCTGGACCAAGGGGTTGTCTGCATTCACCCCAGACTACTCGGTGGAGTTTCTGCCCACCAACCCGTGGATTCACCAACCGTTCGAGGGCTATGACAGCCTGGGGCCGGAAAAGTTGTTGGAGAAGTTGAAGATGTGAGTAGCGCATCTATGCGATGCGTTCCAGGGGTAAATGAAGCAAATTTTATTCCTTTTAAATTTTCGTGCTATAGTCGAGGGCTTCGCTACCGATGGCGGCCTTCTTGGGTGGTTTGTGGTGGTGAAGAAAGTGCTTTGAAAAAAGT
>DAOPUP010000006.1:0-16506 GCA_035350655.1 Acidovorax sp.
GAAAACACAAACTGGCCGGTGCGATCGGCCCACTGGGTGAACTGGTCGGCCAGCAGCGGCACGGCCGCCTCATCGATGGCGGTCAGGCGGCCCCATGACAAGGCCCATGGCGATGCAGCACGCGCCAGCGCGGCCTGCAACGCGGCCACCGATGACACCGCCAGGGTGGCGGGCGCGGCCCAGCTGAAATCACGCTGCGCAGCCGCAGCCGCAGCCGCAGCCTGCGCGGTCGGCGCCGTGACAGACGCCAGCCCCAGCTGCTCGGGCAGCGAAAACCACAACGGCGCCGAACGACCGAAAGGGGCTGCGAATTCGATGGCCAGATCGTCAAAACGATCCTGCTGGCCTGTGGCGCGGTACAGGTCAAACAGCGTCATCCAGATCTCCAGCTGCTGCTGGGGATCATCGTGTCGGCGCTGGGCGAGAACCTCCAGCAGACCCGCCTCGGCGCCGACATGATCGCCATTGGCAAACCGGATGGCGGCTTCTTCCAGGTCGGGATCGTGCACAAATTCCTCCGGTTCGGCGACAGGTTCAGGCGCTGCGGCAGGGACTGCGGGACGGGGAAGCAGATCGGCTTCATCGGTCGGCACGGGGGTACCCAGGCCACCAAACCCCGCAAGGACCATGCTGTCATCTGCAAACAAGGGCGCCACGGAGGGCTTGACCTCCAGGGGGGCATGCAAGGTGCCCGACATGGTGGAGACAGCGAGAGGCCCAGGCGCCTGGGTCTGCATATCGCCGGACTGGGTGGGGACCACCGAAGCCGACTTGCTCTTCCACCACTGCTGTGACATGTGCGCTTCGATCTCGTCAATCTTCTTGAGCGTGACGGCGCGCTCATCGGGCGACGTCATGCTGCTCTGGAAAAACGAGGGTCGCCCCGCAGGATCTTCTTCTTGCTGGCCTTGCAGCACTTCGCGCTGGCGCAGCTTGCGCAGCTGATCGAACTCACGCCGGCGCACGAAGTCATTGCGCCGCTTGCGCTCGATCATCTCCTTGAGCGCCTGCTTGCTGTACTGGCTTTCCCGATCGCTGTCGATCGAGTCGAGCTCTGTCCAGTTGACCGTGGGGTTGCGCACGAACCGCACCATCTTGGACAACAGGTCACCGGGCGTGGAGGCGTCCTTGCTCATAAGTGTTCCAGGAGGGTGCGCATGCGGAGAGATCCAGCCCGTCCGCCTTCAGTCCCCAAACATCTTCTGTTTGAGCTCGCGGCGTTGCTGGGCTTCCAGCGACAGCGTGGCCGTGGGGCGGGCAATCAGGCGCCCCACCCCGATGGGCTCACCGGTTTCGTCGCAATACCCGTAATCACCCGCGTCGATGCGAGCAATCGACTGCTCGATTTTCTTGAGCAGCTTGCGTTCACGGTCGCGGGTGCGCAATTCCAGCGCATGCTCTTCTTCAATGGTGGCGCGGTCGGCAGGATCGGGCACCACCACAGTGTCTTCGCGCAGGTGCTCGGTGGTCTCGCCGGCACTGTTGTGGATTTCCTGCTTGAGCTGAACGAGCTTGAGGCGGAAAAACGCCATCTGCTGATCGTTCATGTACTCGCTGTCGGGCATCGCCATGACTTCGGCGTCGGTCAGTTCCTGGGCCGTCTTGGTTTTCCAGTTGTTCGCCAGCTGGGGGTCTTTTTTGGCTGCCGTATAGGTGGGCTGCACTTGCACGGACGTGGGCATGGTGTGTAGATAACTGGCTTTGGCAGCAGTCGAAGCCACTGCCTGGGCCATGGATGGTACGGTCAATTGGGCCAGACGGGAAGAAGGCCGGGTGCTGCGCACAGGTACTTGGCTGCCGGCACGCAAAACCTGCGTGGGCACCTCGGCCACTGCCGGGCTGGCGGCATTGGCAGTCGCCTTTGCAGCAGCCTTGGTTGCCGCTGGGGCAGCGGCACTTTTTGCCACGGTTGGGGCCGCTTTGGCGGCCGCCTTGGGTTTGCTGGTTTCGGCTTTCACTGACGGGACTCCTCGCGTAACGGGCTGGCCCGGGCTGCGCAGACAGCCAAGGGCGGGTGGCAAGCCTTCCGGGGTTTTGCCGGGGCGCGATTGTATCGACCTGCGCCGGCGCAAACGGAAACGTTGCAGATACAACACACCAAGCGGTCAGGCCATCGCGCCCGACATCCGCACAAGCAGGTCAAACGAGGCTCTGCTCCAGACCCTGCAGGAAGATGTCCTTGGGCAAATCGATGCCAATGAACACCATCTTGCTGGTGCGTTGCTCGCCCTCGGCCCACTGCGGTCCCAGGTCGCTGCCCATGAGCTGGTGCACGCCCTGAAAAATCACTTTGCGATCGGTGCCCTGCATGTTCAGAACGCCCTTGTAGCGCAGCATGCGCGGGCCGTAGATGTTGACGATGGCGCCCAGAAAATCCTCCAGCTTGGCCGGATCGAACGGACGGTCCGAACGGTAGACAAAGCTTTTGACATCGTCATCGTGGTGGTGATGGTGCCCGTGGCCTTCATGCCCGTGCTGGTGCGAGGGGTGATTGCAATGCTCGCCATGCACGTGGTCATGGTGGTCATGGCCGTGATCGTGGTGATCTTGCGCTTCTTCTTCCTTGAGGAAGTCGGGATCGATATCGAGCTTGGCATTGAGGTTGAAGCCGCGCAGGTCCAGCACCTCCTTGAGCGGCACCTCGCCGAAATGCACGGCCTTGATGGGCGCGCGCGGGTTCATGTGCTTCAAGCGATGGATCAGGGCCTCGGTGTCCTCGGCACTGACAAGGTCGGTCTTGGAAAGGAAGATCTGGTCGGCGAAACCCACCTGGCGGCGCGCCTCCTGGCGATCGTTGAGCTGTTGGGCCGCATGCTTGGCGTCCACCAGGGTGATGATGGAGTCGATCAGGTAGGTCTCGGCAATCTCCTCGTCCATGAAAAAGGTCTGCGCCACAGGCCCGGGATCGGCCACGCCGGTGGTCTCGATCACGATGCGTTCAAAATCCAGCAGGCCCTTGCGCCGCTTGGCTGCCAACAGTTGCAGCGTCTCGCGCAGGTCTTCGCGGATGGTGCAGCAGATGCAGCCATTGCTCATCTGCACGATCTGCTCCTTGGAATCGGTCACAAGGATGTCGTTGTCGATGTTCTCTTCGCCGAATTCGTTCTCGATCACGGCGATCTTCTGGCCATGGGCTTCGCTGAGCAGGCGCTTGAGCAGCGTGGTCTTTCCGGAACCCAGAAAGCCGGTGAGGATGGTGACAGGGATGAGGGACATGGGCAGCCTTGGGTGATGCAGCGGGCCATTGCGACCGCTGCCAAAGGGAGTGCCACAGGGGCGACACACCGCAAAACCAATGAGTTTACCGGGTGAAAAAAGCCCACATCGGACGCTGCGAAACGCCCCCAGATGGAACAGGCACCATGCCCCCTATGGGGCCGGATCCTCGTTGCCCGCGCGCAGCATGCGCAGGCCGTTGAACACCACGATCAGGCTGGCACCCATGTCGGCAAACACGGCCATCCACATCGAGGCGCCGTCGAACAGCGCCAGCCACAGGAATATCAGCTTGATGCCCAGCGCCAGGGCGATGTTCTGCCAGAGCACGGCACGCGTGCGGCGCGACAGCCGGATGAGCTGGGGAATGCGCTGCAGGTCGTCGTTCATGATGAGCACATCGGCGGCTTCCATGGCCGTATCGGTGCCGGCCGCCCCCATGGCGATGCCGATGTCCGCGCGGGCCAGGGCGGGGGCATCGTTGATGCCGTCCCCCGCCATCGCTATGAGGCCATGGCGCGCCTGCAGAACTTCGATAGCGACCAGCTTGTCTTGGGGCAGCAGGTTGGCATGCACTTCATCCAGGCCCGCCTGGGCGGCGATGCTGCGGGCCGTCACCTGGTTGTCGCCCGTCAGCATCACCGGTACCACGCCCATCGCACGCAGCGCGGCCAGCGCCGCGCGCGAGCTGTCCTTGATGGTATCGGCCACGGCAAAGACGGCCAGCACGGCGGCATCGGTGGCCAGCAGCGTCACCGTGCGGCCCTGCGCCTCATGGGCGGCGAGCCGCGCCTCGATGTCGGCGTTGCACAGGCCGCGCTCCTCGATCAGGCGGTGGTTGCCGAGCACCAGCATCTGCCCGGCGATGCGGGCCTGCACACCGCGCCCAGGCAGGACCGTGAACCCCTGCGGCACCTCGCCCAGGGCCGCGCCGCCCTGCGTTGCTCCCAGCCCCTGGGCGATGGCCCGCGACACCGGGTGGTCAGAATGCCCCGCCAAATCGGTGGCCCAGCGCAGCACCTGCGCCTCTGGCACAGAGCTTGGCCCCTCCTGCAGCAATACCTCGGTCGCCACCAGCCGGGGCCGGCCTTCGGTGATGGTGCCGGTCTTATCGAGCGCAATGGCTTGGATCTGGCAGGCGGTTTCCAGATAGACCCCGCCCTTGATGAGGATGCCGCGCCGCGCAGCAGCGGCCAGCCCGCTCACCACCGTGACGGGCGTGGCGATGACCAGGGCACAGGGGCATGCAATCACGAGCAGGACCAGCGCCTTGTACAGCGCCTGCAGCCATGCCACGTCCATCAGCCAGGGCATGAGCACCGCCACCGACACGGCCAGCGCGAACACCAGCGGCGTGTAAATGGCCGCAAATTGGTCGACCAATTGCTGCGTGGGCGCGCGGCGGCCCTGCGCCTGCTCCACCGCATGGATGATGCGGGCCAGCGTGGTGTTGCGGGCCGTGGCGGTGACCCGCATTTCCAGCATTCCGGTGTCATTGATGGTGCCGGCAAACAGGCTGTCGCCCACGCCCTTGTCCACGGGCAGGCTTTCACCGGTGACCGAAGCCTGGTTCACGGCGCTGCGGCCCGCGATGACCACGCCGTCGAGCGGCACGCGCGCGCCCGGCCGGATGCGCACCACGGCGCCCGGCACCACGGCGTCCGCTGCGATCTGCTGCCAGGCGCCATCCGGCTGGCGCACCTCGGCCGTATCGGGTGCCAGGTCCAGCAGGCTTTTGATCGCATTGCGGGCCCGGTCCACCGAGCGCGCCTCGATGCGCTCGGCGATGGCATACAGCGCCATCACCATGGCCGCTTCGGGCCACTGGCCGATCACAAAGGCGCCGGTCACGGCCACGGTCATCAGCGCACTGATATTGAGCCGCCCGCGCCCCAACGCGGCAAGGCCCTTGCGGTAGGTAGACAACCCGGCCAACCCGATGGCCAAGGCCGACAGTGCCATGCCCATCCCCTGGAACACCCGCGTTTCCGGCACAAGAAAGGCCAGCAGCTCGGCGGCCACGGCCAAACCCAGCGCCCAACCGAGGCGCACCAGCCCCTGCGCACCCGGCGGGCGCCCCTGAGCGGCTGCGCCTGCATCCTCCTGCGCCAGGGGCTGGGGATCAAAACCCGCCTGCCGGATGGCCGCCAGGATCTGCGGCATCACCGCATGCGGCGCATCAATGGCCAGCGTGCGCGCGGCCAACTGAAACTGCAGGCCGCGCAGGCCGGGCACGCCCGCCAAGGCGTGGCGGATCTCGCTTTCCTCGGCCGCACAATCCATGGTGGCAATGCGAAAAACGGCACCGGGGACATCGCTCGGCGCGGGGCTTTCTGAGCCCGGCACGGCAGCGGGATCCGTCAGGGGCTTGCCGGAACAATGGCTGCAGGCATCGGCAGGGGCTGCGGGGGGGGGCGACGACGCGCTCATGGTTTGTTGCTTGCCTTTGTCAATGCGGACGCCTGATGCCGCCGCTGGTAAACGGCGCCACCTGGGTGCCGCCAAAACGGTCCACGACCAGGCCGGGCAGGCCGTCGGACTCACCATGCACCCGCCGCAAGCCATCATTTTGCACATCAAAACGGGGCCTTGCGAAGATGGAACGCTCGTAAACAGCTATGAAAAAAGAAGCGCCGATGCGCTGCGTCAAAGCGCCAGACCCGCGCACGGATGCCCCACTCCCGAAGCACCCCCCATCCCGGGAGCACTCCAAGGCGATCCTCAGGGAGATCGTCAACGGGCTCTCACGGCAGGGTATCGATTCGCCAATGCCTGCGGCCAAACACGGTGCATTTGCTTGCAATAATTGATTAAATCGATACAATAAAAAACAAATTTATCGTTTCGTTTCATGAATCAACTTTCCCTCGACCGCCCCGCAGCCCCTCGGAATCGCGCGGACGACCAGGCGTGCATCCGTGAATTCCTGGCATTCAAACTCGGCGACGAAGAATACGGGCTGAACATCCTGCGCGTGCAGGAAATCCGCTCATATGAGAAACCTACCACGCTGGCCAACGCGCCGGCGGACATCCTGGGCGTGGTGAACCTGCGCGGGGTGATTGTTCCCATCATCGACATGCGCGTGCGGCTCCAGCTGGCGCAGGCGACCTACGATGAACACACGGTGGTGATCGTGGTCACCGTGGCGCAGAGCGTCGTCGGGCTGGTCGTGGACGGCGTGTCTGACGTGCTGACGCTGCAGCCCGAGCAGATGCGCCCCGTGCCCGCGCTGGAGTCGGGTTTTGCGTCAGAATACCTGCTGGCATTGGGCTCGGTGGACAACCGCATGCTGATCCTGCTGGACATCGAAAAATACCTTGAGGCGACCCTTGGCTCCAAGACGAAAAGCCAGCGCGCCCCCGAGCTTGCCTGAAGCCGCTCACCCCACCGACTGGAAAAACCTTGTCCGCCCCCTCGCCACAGCGCCATGAACCTGCGGGGTGCTTCGTCCCTGCAAGCCCGATACACAACGGCAGATTGTCTCGCGAGGCCAGGCCCGCAGCCTCCTTGCCCACCCTTTGAATCCCCGGAGAACACGCACAATGAATACTTGGTTGAACCAGCGCTCCATGCGCACCAAGCTGGGCATCCTCACGCTGGTCAGCATGATCGGCCTGCTGGCGATTGCCTTGTTTCTGGAATTCCAGCAATACGATCAAAGCCTGCAGCAGCGGCAAGCGCAAGTGCGCAATGCGGTCGAAACCGCCAGCGGCGTGCTGGCCTGGGCGCAGCAGCAGGAGGCCGAGGGCAAAATGCCCCGTGAGCAGGCGCAGGCACTCGCCCAAGCCACGATCGGCAAGATGCGCTACGGCAACAACGAATATTTTTGGATCAACGACCTGCAGGGCACCATGCTCATGCACCCGATCAAGCCCGAACTCAACGGCAAACCGGGCGAAACGATCCGCGACCCCAATGGCGTGCTGGTGATCATGGAGGCCGCCAACATCGGGCGCAGCAGCGCTGGCAAGGGGTTCTTCAGCTACCTGTGGCCCAAGCCGGGCAAGGACAAGCCGGTCGGAAAAATCAGCTACGCCCAGGGCTTTCAGCCCTGGGGCTGGGTGGTCGGCTCGGGCTTGTACATCGACGATCTGCGCGATGAATTTCAATCCAATCTCGGCAAGGCAGCCGCAGCGGTCGGTGCCGTGCTCCTGCTCCTTGGCGCGATCGCCTGGTCCATCGCCGCCTCCATCGTGCGGGGCATCGGCAACGCCGTCAAAGTGGTCGATGCCATGGCCCAGGGTGATTTGAGCAGCCCGGTTCATGTCGAGGGCAAGGACGAGATCGGCCTGCTGCTGCAATCGGTGGCATCGATGCAAACCCAGTTTGGCACCGTGGTGGCCCAGGTGCGTGAGGGCTCCGAAAGCGTGGCCACCGCCAGCGAGCAAATCGCCCAGGGCAACAACGATCTTTCCGCCCGCACCGAAAGCCAGGCCAGCGCGCTGCAGGAAACGGCGGCCTCCATGGAGCAGCTCAACTCCACCGTGCGCCAAAACGCTGACAACGCGCGCCAGGCGAATCAGCTGGCGGTCAACGCCTCCAGCGTGGCCACGCAGGGCGGCGAGGTGGTTGCCGACGTGGTGCGCACCATGAAGGAGATCAACGACAGCTCCAGCAAAATTGCCGACATCATTGGCGTGATCGACTCGATTGCCTTCCAGACCAATATCCTGGCGCTCAACGCCGCGGTGGAAGCGGCGCGGGCCGGCGAGCAGGGCCGGGGCTTTGCCGTCGTGGCATCGGAAGTGCGCAACCTGGCAGGTCGCTCGGCCGAGGCCGCGCGGGAGATCAAGAGCCTGATCGGCGCCAGTGTCGAACGCGTAGAGGCTGGCACGGCCCTCGTTGACCGCGCCGGCCAGACCATGGCCGAGGTGGTCAGCTCCATCCGGCGCGTGACGGACATCATGGGCGAGATCAGCGCCGCCAGCTCCGAGCAGAGCCAGGGCGTGGCCCAGGTCGGCGAGGCCGTGACCCAGATGGACCAGGCAACCCAGCAAAACGCGGCCCTGGTGGAAGAAATGGCCGCCGCCGCCGCCAGCCTGAACACCCAGGCCCAGGAACTGGTCGGCACGGTCTCGGTATTCAAACTGGGCGGGCTGCATGCCACCCCCGCACCGCGCGCGGCACGAAGCCCTGGCACCCGCCCCACCAGCACGAAACCCGCAACCGCATTGGCTCACCGAGCGTCAATCCGCCCTGCAAGCAAGATGAAGCCGGTGACGAAAGCGGCCGTCGGCCATGCGCCCCCGGTCTTGCCTGCAGCCGATCACAACGCCGATTGGGAAAGCTTCTGATCGCATGGCACCGCAGGCATGCAAGCGCATGCCCGGGGCTCGAAGCCACCCCCTGCGGGTGGCTTTTTCATTGCCCGCCACATCGGTGGCGGTGTGTGGGGGGGGTGGTGATGGGGGGAAGAAATGCCGAATGCCGGGCCTGCACGGCCCCTGGCGGCCACGCCAGGGTCGGTCAGGCAGGACCTGGTGCCGATGCCAACTGATGCACCCGTTCGCGCAACTGCCGCCAGCCCTGTTGCATAGGTTCCAGGGCACACTGCGCCGCGCAGTCCTCAGTGCTCCGAGCCCACTGCGCCGCCTGCGCCTCACCCAGCATGGTGAGCACCGACTTGAGGTTGTGGGCCACGCGCTGCAGCGCCCGCACATCGCCCGTCCGGGCTGCGCGGTCCCCCTCGTCCAGATCCTTTGGGAACTGGGCCAGGCATGCCACCCGGTAGGCGTCATACAGCATGCGTCTGCCGCCAAAAAATTCAGCCACCGGATCAGGGTCGGCGGTAACTGGGACGGCCGGCACGTGAGCCGCCGGGCTGACCAGCGCATCCGAAACACAGTCCATGAGGCTGCCCACCGAGGCGGGCTTGTGCAGCACGCGCCAGACCTTGAGCGCCTGCAGCTGGCGCTGCATGACCGGGTCCACCCCGCCACTGAACACCACCGTGCGACACGCCAGGCCCGCATCGGCCTGCAGCCATGCGAGCAAGTCCAGGCCAGAACCGTCGGGCAGCGTCAGGTCCGTGAGCACCAATTGCACGCTGGCACCAGCGAGCACCTGCCGCGCCTCGGCCAGCGTGGCGCACGGCAGCAGATCCAGGTCCAGGGGTTCGAGCGCCAACTGCACAAAGCGACGCACCGCCGGGTCGTCCTCGAGCAGCAGCACGCGCGGCGGCTTCACAGCCTTGGCCCCTTCAGCCCACCGGTTGCAGGTACTGCGCCAGAAGGGCCGGCAGCTCCTGCACCAGGCGCGGCTTGTGCACCACCGGCAACCCCGTCAGGGCAAAAGCGAAGGGACCGCGCTGCTCTTCGTCCAGTGACGTCACGACGATCAGGCGGCTGCGCTGAAACTGGGGGTGCGAGCGCAGGCGAGCGATCAGGGTCGCGCCATCGATGCCAGGCAACAGGATATCGACGATGAGCACATCGGGCTGCAGTTCGCCCGCCATCGCCAGCCCCACGATGCCGTCGTCGGCCACATGCAGCTCCGTCTGAGGAAATTCGTGCGCCATCAGCAACTTGACCAAGCCCTGAAAATGCACCGAGTCCTCGATCAGCAGCACACGCTGAGGCTGCACGCGCACAGCGGCCTTGCGGGCGCTGCGGCTCTGCCCTCTGGACGCGGTGGCCAGCTCGCCGGCGACCACTGCACCTTGCGCCCCAGCGCTTGCGGCGGGCGAAGCACTGGCCTGCTCCTGGCGCTGCTTCAGCCAACGCTCCACAGAGGCCCGCGCAATGCGCCGATGGCCTCCGGGTGTTTTCCAGGCATCCAGTTCACCGCGGTCCACCATGAGCTGCACCGAGCGCACGGCCAAGCCCAATATCCGCGCGACATCGCGCGTACTGCAATCGACTGGCAAGGACATAATCCGGGCTGTTTCCATTGCGCAAATTCTATCACTTTAGCCTGCCATCATTGTGATAAAATTGATACAAACAGTAATCGCAACACCTGCACCACCATGACCCAACGCATCCTGATCGTCGAAGACCATGCAGACATCCGCCGATTGATCCGCATGACCCTGGAGTTCGAGAACCATGAGATCAGCGAGGCCATCAACGCGGATGAAGGCCTGGAGGCGGTGAAACGGGTGCGCCCGCACCTGCTGCTGCTGGACATCATGATGCCTGGCAGCATGGACGGCCTGGACCTGTGCCGCCTTGTCAAGAGCGACCCGTCCCTCGGCATGCCGCGTGTGGTGCTGCTGACCGCGCGCGGGCAGAGCCAGGACATCGAGGCCGGCATGAATGCCGGCGCCGATGCCTACCTGCTCAAGCCCTTCAGCCCCCTCAAGCTCATCGAGACCATCAACAACCTGGGCACCAACGCGTCCGAGGCACCATGAACCTGCCCACCCAAGAAGCCACCCAGTTCGACCCGGCGGCAGCCCACCAGATGGAGACGATCATCTCCGACCTGGGGCGCATGTACCACGAACGTAACGAGGCCTTGCAGGAAGTCACCCGTGCCCACCACGAGACCCTCTTTCGGCTGGCCATGGCGGCGGAATACAAGGACGACAATACCGGAGTGCACATCGTGCGCATCGGTTTCCTGGCCGAGGCGCTGGCGATGCTTCTGGGTCAGCCCCCGGAATACGCCCAGCTGCTGCGCAAGGCCGCGCCCATGCACGACATCGGCAAGATCGGCATTCCCGACAGCGTGCTGAAGAAGCCGGGGGCCTTCACCCCGGACGAGCGCCTGATCATGAACCGGCACCCGAGCATCGGCGCGAACATCCTGGGCAAGTCGCGCATCCCGCTGTTTCAGATGGGCGCGGAGATTGCCCTGACGCACCACGAACGCTGGGACGGCAAGGGCTACCCACACCAGCTGGCAGGCCAGGCCATCCCCCTGTCAGGCCGCATTGTGACCATCGTGGATTTCTACGATGCCCTGACGATGGACCGCGTCTACCGCCCGGCCCTCAGCCACGAGAAAGCGCTCACGATGCTGCAAGCCGAGCGCGGCAAAGCCTTCGACCCGACCATCGTGGACTGTTTCGTGGAGCACCAGATGGAGATCCTGGCGGTGCGCGAGCGCGTGACGGCCCAGCAGCTGTCGTTCTCGGACCTGGTCGAGAGCGAGCGGGGTGTCGCATGATGTTCCGCCCTATCCGTCTATGGGCCGCATGGCTGGCGCTCCTGGCAGGCGCCCTGGGCAACAACCTGGGCGCAGTGGCAGGCGAGGTGCAGACGCGCGTGCAGGCACGGGGGGAGGTCAGGGTCTGCATCTGGCCCGATTACCAGCGTATCTCTTTGCGCGACCCGCGCTCGGGCCAGCTCAGCGGCCTGGATATCGACCTTGCCAGCGCGCTGGCGTCCGATCTGCGCGTCAAGTTGCGCTTCATTGATTCCTCCTTTGTCACCCTGGTGCAGGATCTGCACACCGACCGCTGCGACGTTGCCATGTTCGGCATCGCCATGTTGCCCAAACGCATGGAACAGCTCCAGTTTTCGACACCCTACCTGCAAAGCGACATCTATGCCGTGACAACGCGCAGCAGCCGCACTGTGCGACAGTGGAGCGACATCGACCAGCCCGGCGTGCTGGTCGGCGTGCAGGCGGGTACGTTCATGGAACCCATCATGCGCCAGCGTCTGCGCCATGCGGGACTGGTGCCCATCCAGCTGCCTCAGACACGCGAACGCGAACTCATGGCTGGCCGTGTGGATGTCTTCATGACCGACTATCCCTACGGCCGCGCCTTGGTCGACAGCACGGAATGGGCCGCTCTGCTGCCGCCGCCGACCCCCTTCCATGTGTTGCCCTATGCCCACGCCAGCAAACCCGGCGACGCCGAATGGCTGGCCACACTGAATGCCTTCATGGCACGCATCCGGCAGGACGGCCGCCTTGATGCTGCGGCCCGTCGCCATGGCCTCGAAGGCATTCTCCTGCACTGACGCCGACCGACCCATGAATGCTTTCCATCACCCCGTTCAGGCGTCCGTTCTGGAAAAGCCCGGCCGCAGAGTCCTGGCGGGCGGCCTGCTGATCATGCTGGCGGTGCTGATCGGCACTGCGGCACTGATGTGGCAAGAGTTGCGCCGCACCGAAACACAGGATCGCCGGCAGCTGGAGCTGCTCGTGAGCATGATGCAGGCGCAAGCCAGCCAGATTTTCGACAACGGCCAGCTGGCCCTGGACAGCATGGCCCACAACCTGCGGCAAGAGAGCAACACGCCCGCACAGCTGGAAGCCCAGTTGTCCCACCGCATTCAGGGCCTGCCATTCCTGCGCAGCCTGGCCATCGTCAATACGCAGGGCTTGGTGCTGGCCTCCACCACTGCGTCGGACCGGGGTGGCAAGGTCGATCTGCGGCGACTCACCGCCGCTCCAGTGACGGACGAGCGCGTGGCCATCGGCCCTTGGGCGAGCGGCCGTACTTTGGCCCAGGACGCGCGCCGCGTGGCCGCACCGGCGCACCTGGGCTACATCCCCATGGTGCGCCTCGTCCCCCTCTCTCCCACTGCCTCCGTGCTGCTCGTGGCCCAAGTCAACCCCGATGCCCTGACCACCCACCAGCAGCAGCTGACGGACACCGGCACTCCGGGCATCCAGGTGCTGCTGGCACTGGACAGCGGCAGCTTGTTGACACAGGTGGGCAACGACGCATTGAAGCCGGGCAGCAGCCTGCAGACACACCCCGTTTTCCAAGGTCTGCTGCCAGCGCACAAAGGTACCTATGGCCCCCTGCGCACGTTCCAGCCACACAACCTGGGAGCCTGGAACCGCTCGAACAGCCAGCCGCTGGTGACCATCGTCGAACAGCCCTACGAAGCCGTCACCCAAAAGTGGCTCGAATCAATGCGCGGGCCGCTGCTGTTCATTGCAGTGGCCATGCTGCTGATCGCAGGGATGACCTATGCCACCTGGCGCAGCGCCCGTGCGCGCGAAGCTGCCCGGCGCGAACGCGACGAAGCCCAGCAGGAGACCGCAAGGCGTGAAAGGGATCTGTCCGTCCTGTTCAAGAGCGTCCAGGAACTGATCTTTCGCACCGACCCCCAGGGCCAGATCCGCTTTGTCAATGCCCGCTGGCATGCCATCGCCAACCAGCCTGCAGAAATGGCCCGGGGACAACGCCTGCAGGACCTGGTCCACCCCGATTGCCGCGACAGCGTGAACGCGCTGTTTGACTCTGCCGATCCAGCCGGGGTGCGCCTGGCCCAGGTCCGCATCACCGGCCCGGGCGGCGAGACGCGCGCACTCGACATCTCGGTGGTTCCCCTGCGTGACCCTTCCGGCCAGTTGCGTGGCTTTGCCGGCAGCGCCGTGGATGTGACGGCACTGCTGACCGCACAGCAAAGCCTGCAAGAGCAGCTGGCCTTCACGGGCCTGGTGCTCGAATGCAATCCACTGCCCATCTGCATGACCGACCGACAAGGGCGCTTTCTCTCCGTCAACCAGGCCTGGGAAGACTTCATGGGGCTGTCGCGCGACAACGTCCTGGGACTGCGCAACAATGATTTCCTGCCACAGCAGGAGGCCAGCATCTACGACGCCCATAACGAGCAGCTGCTGCGCGAAGGCGGCCGCGTGCGCTACGAGGAACGCCTGCGGCGGCCCGATGGCAGCTACCGCGACGTGCAGGTCACCAAAGTACCCGTGACCTCCAACCACCAGCAGCCCGTCGGCATCCTGATTGTCAAAATGGACATCACCGAATTTCTGGCCGCGCGCGACATGGCCGAGGAAGCATCGCGCTCCAAGTCGGAGTTCGTGGCCAACATCAGCCACGAGCTGCGCACCCCGCTGCAATCGATCCTGGGCTTCTCGGAGTTGGGCATGCTGCGCGGCCGCCAGCATGAAAAACTGGCCGGCATGTTCAGCGACATCCATTCTGCAGGCCAACGCATGCTGGTGCTGGTCAATGACCTGCTGGACATTGCCAAAATCGAGAGCACGGTCGGCGCCTTCCACTTCGAGCGCACCGATGTGCGCGATCTCATCGAGGACGTGGCTGCCGAAATGGGGCTGCTGCTGGAACGCAAGCGCCTGGGCCTGCAGCTGCGACTGGGCCGCGTGCCGCTGATCGCCAAGGTCGACCCGTCGCGCTTTCAGCAGGTGGTGCGCAATGTCCTGGCCAATGCCGTGAAGTTCTCCCCGGAAGATAGTGGCATCGACATCACGGCCGACGCCGCCGACGAAGACACCATCCACATCCAGGTGCGCGACCACGGCCCCGGCATTCCACCTGCAGAACTGGAGGCCATTTTCCAGGCCTTCGTGCAGTCGAGCAAAACGCGCGACGGCTCGGGCGGCACGGGCCTGGGCCTGGCCATCTCGCGCAAAATCATCATGGCGCATGGCGGGAGCATCCGCGCCGCCAACGCCCCGGGTGGGGGCACCACCTTCGACATCACGCTGCCCACAGCAGGCTACACGGACACCATGCCGGCGACGCTGCTATGAACCGGAATCTGCCCACCGCGGCATGGCGCAGCCGACCCGCCCTGATGTATTCCGTGGCGGCATGCGTCTTCAGCGCCCTCGTGCTGCTGGGTGCCTGGGCCACCATGGCCAGCACGCTGCGGTGGCAGTGGCAGGAGAAGCTGGACGCCGAAATGCGCCAGAACACCAACACCGCCGTGGCCCTGCAGGAGCACACGCTGCGCGTGCTCGACACGGTGGACCAGGCCATGGGGCGGGTGCAAAGCGCCGCCAGGGACGGAGAGCTCAATGGCGAGGCGCTGGTCAGCATTGCCAACGAAACCGGCATGGTGCCGAAGATCCTGGCGCAGCTGTCCTTCGTCGGCCCCGACGGACGTTTCCAGGGCAGCAACCTCGACCCCGATGGCGCGCGCAGCAAGCATGTGAACCTGATGGACCGCGACCACATCCGCGTGCACCTGCAGGCGCAGCAGACGACGCAGGCACCACCCGGCATGCTGCAACACGGCCTGTTCATCAGCCAGACCCTGCTGGGCAAGGTCTCGGGCGTGCGCACGATACAGCTCTCGCGCATCGTGACGGCCGACGATGGCAGCCCGCTGGGGGTGGTCGTAGCCTCCCTGAACCCCGACCACTTTGTCGATGTCTACCGCGGCGTGGACTTCGGCGAGGATGGGGGCGTCGCCCTGGTGGGACTCGACGGCTTGATCCGCGTGCGCGTTCTGGGACGCTCCAGCGCCGACATCGACACGCCGCTACCCGACCCGCTGATGCAAGCCATGCGCCGGGACACCCGGGGAGCCATCTTCTCGACGTCTTCACAGCGCATCGTCGGGTTCAGCCGGGTAGGAGACTACCCGCTGGTCGTGCTCAGCAGCACGTCGGAAGCGGCGGCTTTCGCCCCCTGGCGCACCACGCGCAACACTGTCCTGCTGCTGACGGTGCTACTGAGCCTGGCGGTCGTGGCCTTTGTTGCCGTGTTCGTGGGCAGCATCCGCCGGCTGGCCATCAGCCACACGGCCCTGGTGCAGAGCGAGGCCGAGGCCCAGCGCGCCAACCAGGCCAAAAGCGAATTCCTGGCCGCCATGTCGCATGAGTTGCGCACGCCGCTGACCAGCATCCGGGGGTTTGCCGAGCTCATGGAACTGCGCAGCAAAGACCCGCTGATCCAGGAGCAGTCGGCCCTCATTCGCCAGGGCGCAGAACACCTCAACGCCCTGCTGACGGAAATCCTCGACCTCGCCAAGATCGAGGCCGGCGCCATGCCGACACACCCCGAACCCGTGGTGCTCCCCGACCTGGTGCGCGAGGTGACGGAGCTGTTTCGCGTCAGCGCGGCGGCCAAGTCACTGCAACTGGACACGCACTTGCATGCGGCGGCGGCACAGCCCCTGGTGACCGACGGTCTCAAGCTCAAGCAAATTCTGAACAATCTGCTGTCCAACGCGATCAAGTTCACCGGCCAGGGCGGCGTGGCGTTGACCGTGGAACCCGACGCTGAAGGCCAACAGATGCTGTTCCATGTGACGGACACCGGGCCAGGGATCGCGCCGGAACTGCAGGAACGTATCTTTGAGAAGTTCAGCCAGGGTAACGCCCGCGTGAGCTACCAGCACGGCGGCACCGGCCTGGGCCTGTCACTGTCGCGCTCCCTGGCCACGCTGCTGGGCGGCACGCTCTCGGTGCAGTCCCGCCCGGGCGAGGGAGCGCGGTTCACGCTCGCACTCCCGAGGTGATGGCCGCCAAAGACTCCTGCATCAGCGAGCAGCACACCACTGCCCGCACCCAGCGCAGGAGCACTCACCAGCGTCCTTGAATCATCGCCACCTGCGCAATGCGCGCCCCAGGGTGACGCCATGCATGACGGATTTTTCAGCGGGAGCA
>DAOPUP010000006.1:16606-17724 GCA_035350655.1 Acidovorax sp.
TAAAATTGATAAAAACAAACAACGAGAGGCCTCATGAAAAAACGCATCTTGGTCGTAGAGGACCAGGCGGACATTCGCAAGCTGATCCGCATGACGCTGGAATTCGAGTACTACGACATTCACGAAGCAAGCAATGCCGCTGAGGCCCTCGAAGCGGTGAAACGTTTGCAACCGCAGCTGCTCCTGCTGGACATCATGATGCCCGGCGGCATGAACGGACTGGAGCTGTGCCGGCTGATCAAAAGCGATCCATCACTTGGCTCGCCCCAGGTGGTCATGCTCAGCGCACGGAGCAGCAGCCAGGACATCCAGGCGGGAATCAACGCCGGTGCGGATGCCTATCTCATCAAGCCCTTCAGTGCACGCCAGCTGATCGTGTCCGTGGACAGCCTGGGGGCCCAGTTCTCGGAAACGTGAACCTGCCGTCAAAGAGTGCCGCGGCGCAAGCAACCTGGCCTGTGGCAAGGCGGTTGTAGTGCTAACCAGGGTGCCCAAAAAAGGTCGCAGGTGGCGACCATGGCGATTTTGCGGCGTGGCCTGAGAACCCGTTCACGATCTCACGGCTTGCGTCGAGCGCGCGGATGGGCCGCGTCATACACCTTGGCCAGGTGCTGAAAGTCGAGCCGGGTGTAGACCTGCGTGGTGGTGATGTTCGCGTGGCCCAGCAGCTCCTGCACGGCACGCAGGTCACCGCTGCTTTGCAGCAGATGGCTGGCAAACGAGTGGCGCAGCATGTGCGGGTGCACAGGCGTGGTCAGCCCCGCCTGCTGGCTGCGCTGGCGCAGGCGCAGCCAGACGGACTGGGCGGTAAGGCGCGCACCGCGATGGCCCACAAACAAGGCCGCGTCCAGGCGCGCGGCGCCCTCGCCACCAAAAGGTGCAGCGCGCAGCACCAGCCAGGCCTGCAGCGCCGCCACGGCAGCGCGGCCCACGGGCACGCTGCGGCGCTTGCTGCCCTTGCCGAACACATGGGCCTCGCCGGCCTGCAGGTCGACCCAGCCGCGACCCTGGCGCTGGGTGTCGGCGCCCGGCTGGGCATCAAGCCCCACCAGCTCGCCCACGCGCAGACCGCCGCCGTACAGCAGCTCGACCATGGCGGTATCGCGCGCCTCCAGCCA
>DAOPUP010000007.1:0-17632 GCA_035350655.1 Acidovorax sp.
TGGCCCGCAGCTGGGTGGACAAGGGTGCGCGCCGCGTGCACCTGGTCGACCTCAACGGTGCCTTCGCCGGCAAGCCCAAAAACGAGCAGGCCATACGCAAGATCCTCAAAGAGGTGGGCTCCGAGGTCGATGTGCAACTGGGCGGCGGCATCCGCGACCTCGACACCATCGAGCGCTACCTCGACGCCGGCCTGCGCTACGTCATCATCGGCACCGCTGCGGTGAAGAACCCGGGCTTTCTGCAGGACGCCTGCACCGCGTTTGGCGGCCACATCATCGTGGGCCTGGACGCCAAGGACGGCAAGGTGGCCACCGACGGCTGGAGCAAGCTCACCGGCCACGAGGTCGTGGACCTGGCCAAGAAGTTCGAGGACTGGGGCGTCGAATCCATCATCTACACCGACATCGGCCGCGACGGCATGCTCTCGGGCATCAACATCGACGCCACCGTGAAGCTCGCGCAGGCGCTCTCCATCCCCGTCATCGCCTCGGGCGGCCTCTCCAACATGGCCGACATCGAGCAGCTGTGCGCGGTGGAGGGCGAAGGCGTCGAAGGTGTGATCTGCGGCCGGGCCATCTACAGCGGCGACCTCGATTTTGCCGCTGCCCAGGCGCGGGCCGACGCGCTGGGCCATGCCGCCTGACCCTGCCATTGCGACGAGCGGCGGCCTCGAAACGCTGCACGGGCAGCCCTGCATCCGCCTGCACGGCGCGCAGGGCGACAGCGCGCTGGTGGCCTTGCAGGGCGCCCAGGTGCTGTCATGGGTGGCTGGCGGGCGTGAGCGCCTGTACCTGAGTCCCCGGGCGGTGTTTGATGGCCGATCGGCCATCCGTGGCGGCATTCCGCTGTGCTTTCCCCAGTTCAACCAGCGCGGGCCCCTGCCCAAGCACGGATTTGCGCGCAATCTGGCGTGGGTTGCGCAGGCCCCGTGGTGGGACATGGAACAAGGCGCCACCATGCTGCGCCTGCGCCTCGCCAGCAGCCAAAGCACCCAGGCCATCTGGCCGCAGGACTTCGAAGCGCAGCTTACCCTGGCCCTGGGCGATGGCTGGATGCGTGTGCACTTGGATGTGTGCAACACCGGCCCAACCCCGTGGGAGTTCACCACGGCCCTGCATACCTACCTGTCGGTCGATGCGATCGAAAGCACCTGCCTGGAGGGGCTGGAGGGGTGCGAACGCTGGGATGCCCTGCGGGACCAGCATGGCATCCAGTCCGGTGCGGTGACTTTTGCCGATGAATACGACAGTGTCTTTGGTGCGCCAGTGCAGCCCCTGCACCTGCGCGATGGATCGAGCGGCCTGCAGATCAGCCAGAGCCCGGACATGGGTAGCACCGTGGTGTGGAACCCTGGTGCCCACCTGTGCTCACGCCTGGCGGATCTGCCCGCCGATGGTTACCGCTTCATGCTCTGCGTGGAGGCAGCGCAGATCGATGCGCCCGTGCGTCTGGTGGCGGGAGCGCGGTGGCAGGGCTGGCAAATGCTCCGGGTCGAAGAGCCTAGGGGCATGCGGGCAGCGCTTGCCCCTGGTTGATGGCTTGCACGGTGTCTAGCAGGGGCGTCCAGTAGCCGGGCAGGGTGGCCCACGGATTGCCGGTGCGTGTGGCGTAGTCGTAAACGCGGTCGGTCACGTAGACCATGCCCGCGTTGGCCAGTGGTGTGGCGGCCGTGGCCACGGTGGCTTGCATGGCCTGGCATGTCATCACGTTGTGGGCCAGCATGGCCTGGGTGCTGTTGCTCCGTGAGTACAGCCAATCGGCCGCCTGCCGTGGGTCGTAGCTTGCATAGCTGGCGCCCGTGCCCTCGAAAGTGACGAGGGCATCGACGACGCCAGCCAGCCCTTCGGCGGGAACGGTGCCGGGGTTGCCCAGCATGCGCAGGCTGGCGTCGCGTGATTGGATGTGGTTTTCAATCTCCCGATAAAAACCGATCCGTGCGGGATCGGCGGCCATTTCGTCCAGAAAAATGCCACTGATGAGGCGACGCCCATACAGATCCAGGTAGCGGTCGATGTTGGCTTGGATATCGGCAACCGATCGCGCCCCCGTGCCATAGCGGGTGTAGACATAGCCCAGCAAGCGGCCGCCTGCGCCAACAAAATCTTGCGCGGCTTGCAGGTAGCGGGGGTCGGCGCTGCTGAAAATGCCATTGGCGGGATTGAGGATGGCGGTGATCTTCAACCCGGGGTGGGCGCGTGCGCTGGCAGTCAGCCGCTCCCAGTCGGAGCCCCCTGCCGAGGGATAGAAATACGCCGGGACCAGGACTTCCAGCGGTGCCGGGGGCTGGCGCAGGTACAGGCTCTGCGTCGAAGATCCGGTGGCGCCCGACAGCGTGGCGGTGGCCGTGAAGGTTTGCTTGCCGGCCGTGGTGCCGGTCAGGGTGGTGCTGGCCACGCCGCCACGGGTCAAGGCATTGGCTGGGGCGAAGCTGCCGGCCGGGGCGGTGAACTGCAATGCCGTGCCATCGGGTGCCGGCGCGCCATTCACGGTCACGCGAGCGCCCACGGCAACAGGGGTACCCAGGGTGAAAACCTGGTCGGCCGCAGCCGGGGCGGTGATGCTGACGCCGACGCTGACTGTGGGTGCGGGCGCTTCGGAACCCCCGCCGCAGGCCGACACCCCAGTGGCCAAGCAGAGCATGGCGGCCCGGATGTAGGGCAGGATTCGGTGGGGCATGGCGGCAGACTCCTGGCAGAGGGGAGGGGGGCAGCTATTGAAGCATGAAGGTTTCGTATTCGAGCCGTTTGAACTGGCGCGTGAGCAGCGCCAGGCCGGTGCACAGCGTGATCAGCATCGCCAGCGCGAAACCATAGCCATACAGTGCGGCCCCGAAATACTGGGTGAAGGCAGTGAGCGCGATGTTGAGCACCACCGCCTGCGCGCACAGGAACAGCACGATGCGGCGCTGGTCCAGGTAGAAGAAAACGTTCAGGATGGCCATCAGCCCCACCTGCAGGCCCGCGCCTACCACCTGGACCTGGAGCAGGGGCAGATACAGCTGCGAGATGCCCAGCGCGTTGAGCAGCGACGGACCCGCAACGAGGGTCGCGAGCACAGCCAGGGTCTGGATCTTGGCGATCTCGCTCAGACCTTGCTGGGTCGAATACACCATTTCATCGCGCATGGACTCGATGTATTCGAGTGAGCCGCCGCTGCGCACGGCGTCGTAGAACTTGTCATAGAACTCCACGAAATCGGTCTCGATGCGGACCAGAAACACGGCCATGCCCGGAATGATGGACAGGTAGGACAGAAAGACCGGCAGGTCATAGATCAGCGAGGCGCGCAGCCCGCCGATGATGGTCTCGGAGGTGGGCACAAAGTACCAGAACATGAACTTGTCTACCCAGATGCCGAAGTTGTAGAGAAAACCCACGGCAATCAGGGAGGGGTAGAGCATGCTGCGCTGCGCGAAATCAAACGCGATCAGACGTCCTTCGGGGCCGAACTCCCGCACGATGAGCAGCCACATGCCCATGAGCAGCACCAGGTTGCCGAGCACGAAGCCGCCGAGCAATCCATCCAGCCCCCAGGGGCGCATCAGCAGGGAGGCCACCACGACGATGGCATAGGCACCACCGAACAGCACTGTGATGGCCTTGTAGCGCTTCATGCCGGACAGCAAGATGGTGAGAATCCAGACGCCGCACATGACCGCGAACCCCGCCAGCATCAGCATGCGGTACACCAGCGCCTGTCCTGGCAGCAGCAGGAACAGCGCCAGCGTGCCCAGCACGCTGGCGCTGGCCACCACGACCAGCAGCAGCCCGTGCAGGTTGGGCAGGATCAGGTCCTTGCGTTTCTCGAACAGCCGATCGGAGACGAAGCGTGTGAACGCCAGTTGCACGAACCCGGTAAGGATCAGGCTGCATGCCACAAGGTAGGTTACCGATGTCTGGAACTGTGTCACCAGATAGGACGGCACCACCACACTGGCACTGAAAATGCCCACCAGCAGGATGCCGATGATGGAGAACACCCAGGGGCCTGAGCCAATCACGCCGGCATAGGCGTAGGCTTCGATGAGCCCCACCAGCGTGTTTTTGCGCAGCAGACGGCGCAGTTCAAAACCGATTCCCGCCATCAGCCAGGCTCCTTCTGGCCCTGCAGGGCTTCTTCGTACACCCTGCGGTAACGGTCGAACATCATGGTGTCGGTGTAGTAGCGTTCTACGCGGGCCACGGCCGCAGCGCTGGCCTGGTTCCAGGCGGCAGTGTCCGAGAGCAGTGCGATGGCGGCATCGGCCAGCGCTTGCGGGTCGGCGATCTGGACCACGGCACCGCTGCTTCCGAGGGCGCGGTCTTCGTCGTCCAGTCCTTCGATCAGTTGGCGGCAGGAACCCACATCGGTGGAGACCGTGGGCACGCCGGCCGCGTAGCCCTCCAGGATGACCAGGGGCAGGGCCTCGCTGATGGAAGAAAGCACCACCAGGCCGATCTGGGGCATGAGGTTTTCCACACGCTGGAACCCCAGGAACTTGACCTGCTCCTGCAGGCCCAGGCTCTGCACCAGATTCCGGCATTCCTGCGCATACTGGGGGTCTTCTTCGGCAGGGCCGGCGATCCAGCCCTGGGCGGCGGGCATCTGGTTGACCACCCGGCGCATGGCGCGAATGAAGGTCTTGACGTCCTTGATGGGCACCACGCGGCCGATCAGGCACAGCACGGGCGGGGGCGTGGCGGGGCGCTGGTCGCGCAGCGGCGCAAAGCGCGCGAGGTTGATCCCGTTGGGGATATTGAAGGTGCGCGACGCTTGTGCGCCATCATGGATCTGGCGCAGGCGATTGGTCTCGTAGAGCGCAATGATGGGGTTGGCGGCGTCGTAGCAGTAGCGCCCCATCCATTCAAAAAAACGTATCCACATCTGCCGGAAGTAGGAAAGCTCCGTGGGGTCGCGTTGAAAGACGTTGCGGTTGTCCCGGATCCATTCACTTTTGAGCAGGTCAATCTGGCGCTCTTTGGTGTAGATGCCATGCTCCGACAGCACCAGGGGCAGCCCACGGGTTTCGTGCAGCAGCGCGCCCAGAAAGCCCGCATAGCCCGTTGACGCACTGTGCAGTACGCGCACCGGCAGCAACTGGTGCGCCACGCGCGCCAGCAGCCACAGGGGCTGAAACATGATGCGCACGGTCCAGAAGTAGTCTACGAAGGAGGGGTCGGTGCAATAGCGCCGGTAGGTGTCGCACAGCAGTTCCCAGGAACGTTCGCTGTAGAGGAAATCGTCAATCTGCAGCCGCCCGCCAGGCATCATTTCACGTGTGAGGTTGCGCAGTGTCTGCAAGGTCTGGGCCCTGTCGGCCTCGCCGTGGCGCAGACATTCCACCAGGGAGGTCGCCATGGCAAACGCGTACTCATTGCCGCGTCGGGCGCCGGGCATGGCGTGCTCGGAAAGATGGTCATAGAGGTAGTGCTCTTCGAAATGCACCACATTGGCAGGCAGTTCGTACTTGAAGCCGCTGTAGTCGGAGCGGCGGCTGCCAAGAAAAACAATCGCGTAGCGGTACCCGGGGTAGGCTCGGATGATCTGATTGATCCAGCTGGACACGCCGCCGCTGACATAGGGAAAGGTGCCTTCCAGGAGCAGCGCGATGTCTGCCTCCCGGGCCTGAGGGTGTGGTGTGACAGGAGTCATTTCGCACTCCAGTAGTCGATGACCGGGCGCAGCCGTGGCAATGCGCTCCATTGGTCTAGCTGTTGCATGATCTCGCGTGTGCGGGTGAAGTCCCGGCGTTCAAAGCTCACCTCGGCCTGGTAGGGCAGTACGCGCGTGGCGGGGAGCCCCAGCGCATGGGCCTTGTCGTAGGCTTCAGCGGCTTCTTCCAGGCGTCCGAGGGCATGCAGCAGAAGACCCTGGCGCAAGCAAAGTTGGGCGTTGTCGGGCTGGATCGCCAGTGCCTTTTCGCAGTAGCGCAGGGATTCCTGGCTGACGTATTCCCGCAGGTCCCCCTGGGCCAGGTCCTGGTAGATGAATTCCCAGTACAGGTCCGACAGGTTCTGTGCTGCCTTGAGGGTCAACGGCCCCGGGTGTTCCAGCCCCTCGGTGGCCTGGGCCAGCTGCCACGCCTTGAGTTCATGGTCCACCGATCGGCTGATGCGCTGCTCCAGCGTGTCCAGCATGCCGTAGGCCAGCAGGCGCAGGTCTTCGCTGGAATCGTTCAATGCATTGCGCAGCAAGGGGGACGCCACGCGGCCGGAAACATGCTGCAAGGACACCATGGCACGCATGCGGGAGTCCATGAGGACCTCTGCGTTGCCCAGGAAGGACCGCAGTCCCGCCTGGCGGAACCCGCCCTTGATGCGCTGGTGCTGGTCGAATTCAGGCAGTTGTAACGACTCAAAGGTGCTGTGTGTGACGGGGGGGCGGTAGAAACGCAGTACCAGTGCGCCCGCAAAAACGCCCAGAAATCCTGCAATCGGCACGGTGTAGCTGCACAACGCCAGCAGGGCGAGGAGGGGAACTCGTGGCCGTGCCTGCTCTGCGCGCAGCAGCGGCAGGATGAACAGTGCCAGCAAGGTGCTGGCCATGGCATGGGCCAGCAGGTAGCCGAGCAGGGCGGCGTCGGAATGGCTGTCCCACAGCCAGGGGTTGCTCCAGGCGGCCAGTTCCATCAGCACGGCCGACAGGCCGAGTTTTGCGCTAAGCATGCGCGATTCCGTGCAGGCGCTGCAACGTGGCCAGAGGCGGCGCATTGCCCAACGGCAACTGGTGCGGGAAAACACCGGCGTCGGCCAGAGAAATGCCTTCCTTCTGGTCCATCCAGCGCTCCAGCCGGGCCAGAAAACCCTCTGCCGTGGACGCATCGCCCAGCGGCATCAACATGGCCAGCACCTGGCGGCCAGGGCCTTGAATCAGCCAGGTTTCATCCATCAGCCGCCGCAGGCGCAACAGCTGTTGCGGCATATCGCGCTCGACGGCAGCGGCAGTGAACTCCAGTGCCACGATGACGCTGGGTACGCCCGCTTTTTGGTGCATGCGCCACAGGCGCTGTAACTCGAAGGCAAATTCCGACGGGCATGCGGGGAACTCCTGCTGCAGTGGCTGCGCCAGTGCCTGGGTGGACAGTCCGTCGGTGAAGTAACCCAGGAGCAGGTTGATGGTCTGCAGGTTTTCGTCCTGTACCGAGAAAAAGGGCATTTCATCGACCAGCAGCAGGCCGTAGATATCGCCGCCCAGGTCCAGCAAGGGAGCCGCCACGAGGTAGCGGCTGGTTTGTTGCGCCGCAGTCACCTGGGCCACATGGCAGAGTTTTCCTGACTCCAGTGCTTGGCGCACCAGCGGGTCGTCACCGTGCAGGGCAATGGGGGAACCGATGCTGGCCAGGGGTTCGGCCACAAGTTGCTGGTTGTCTGTGCGGTAGAGCGCCGCAGCACTGATCTGGCAATACTGTGCCAGCAGACGCAGCAAGGTTTGCGAGTCGGTTTGCACGCTGCCCAGCCCGCGCAGGGTCTTAAGTGCGTCGCGCATCGACATGGGGCGCCCGATCAGCTCCTGCTCGAGCCGGTCATGCGACAGACGCAGCATGTAGTACTGGCGAATCAAGTGCTCCATGCGCTGGTTCAGGTAGTGCTGTACGGTCTCGGCGCGCCGGGTCCGGGCCCTCCACAGGCTGGAGAATTCGCCCACCAGCATGACGATGATCAGGCCGCCCAGGAAAAAAACCTGTGGAAACTGGTCGAGGTTTTCACGGTTCCATGCCAGCCAGCTCGCCAGCAGCACCCCCGCAGCGCTCAGGCCGGCCAATGGACCATAACGCAGCGCCACAATCACCGGTGCCAGCCATGTCCAATGGAAGTCCGAATGGATCCACAAAGGGTCTTGCGGATTCAGCAGGAAGCCGATGGCCAGGGCGACCAGCGGAATCAGCAAGATTTCGAGCAGGGCAATCCATGGGGGAACGCCGGTGGCGGTCAGCTTGCCCAGAGGAGACCCCGTGTAGCCTATGTCCTGGGGTGTTCTGGGTGGGTGCTGGGGCTCAGGGGCCGTGGGTCGATCCCCGGTGGTTGCAGTGGGCATGGCAAGCGGATGATTTCAGCGCGCGCCGGTCAAGCCGGATTGCAGCAGTTCACGAATGAGTTTTTGCGCCACGGCGGACAGGGCTTCCCGGCTCCAGCCGCTCTTGCCGCCCGCACCGCTCCAGAGCGTTTCGCCCGAGGTCACGTCAACGATCTGCAGGGTGATGCCTGCAGCCGGCTCCCCATCCACGCCTACTTTGTAGCGCCATTCATCGACTGCGCCAATCAGGGCGTAGCGCACATTTTTTTCGCGGGCCCAGGCCAGGGCTTCTTCCTGTCGCCGCGGCGAGTTCGCGTCGAACAGGGCTTCCTGCTGCGTGTTGCCCTGGTAGCGCTGTACGCGGCCCACGCCCTGGGCGTGCAGGAGCGCCTCGGCAATGGCCTCGGCGCGGTGGCCTGCCAGGGGCGTTTCGGTGTGGTTCGCGAAGGGCAGCACCGCCCAGGTGGCGGTGCGCTCCAGTGCGGGGGGCTTGCCGCGGTCAAGGGTGGAGCAAGCCGCCAGCAGGGTCAGCAATGCCGTGCAGGCCAGGGTCTTGAGCGGGGACAGGAGGCGGGACATGTGGCGCATGGTGGTTTACCTTGAATGGTGGTCAGAAATGGTGGCGGTAGTTCAGCTGGATTTCGCGGGCCAGGCCGGGCAACTGCGCGCCGGATTTGCCCACGCTCCAGAGCAGGCTCAGGTGGTCGGTGCCCAGCAGGCTGCCCGCAAACCCCAGGCGCAGGCTGTAGCCGGGGCCTTGTTGGCTGTGCCATGTGCGTGCCACCGCGGCAAAGGGGCGTATCGCCCGCGTGTAGTCACGCTCGAAGCGCATGTTGGTGCTCAGCTGCACGCCATAAAAGCTGAAATTGTCGGGCAGGAAATAGCCGGCCCCCGCCGGGAGGGACTGGGGTGGCAGGTAGCGCAGGTAGGCAAGGTCTGCACCGGCAAGCCCTGCGGGATCGCTGCGGCGATAGGCGTGGCTGGACCAGAAGGCGCCGAAATCCACCGTGGGGGCATCGAGCCGATAGGTGTGGGTGTAGCTGAGCGCCGTGTTGCGGCCACTGCCGAGCTGGCCGCCGGTCTGCAGTTGGTACTTGTCGCGCCAGTGCTCGACCACGAACTGGTCGAGCCGGGTGGCCTGGTAGCGCAGGCTGCTCCCCAGGCGATCTTTCATGCCGCCCATGCGCAAAACGAGACTCTCCTGGCTGGGCAACTGCGTGCCCCAGTCCAGGCGCAGCGCCAGCCGGTCGTCCAGGCGCAGTTCCTGTTCGAGTTGCAAGGGGGTGTAGCCGGTCAGGCTTTCTCTGCGGGCGATGCGCACCAGGGTGCTTGCGTTGTTGTGCTGCCAGCGCAACTGTGCCTGCACCGCATCCTCGGACGAGGGCTGGTAGACGGTCTGGGGACTACGGGCGCGCCGGTCGATGTTCTGGAGCTTGAGATCCAGGAACAGCCGGGGCGAGAGCGCCAGGTGCCATTGCGCGCTGAGGTCGCGTTCGTCGATGCTGTCGAGCTGCCGCGAGACCATCTGGACGCCCGCATGGTCGCTGAACGCCAGCAGGTTCTCTGTCAGTTGCAGGTGGATGGGGTGGTCGTCAGGCTGGTCGCTCTGGGTCTCGAAGGCAGCGGTCTGCGCCCGCCGGACGTCACCCACGGCGGCTGCGGCATTGATGCGGTCATAGCGCGGCAGGCGCTCATCAAAGGTGTCAAGCAACTGGCCGGTGGCGGCCTTGTCCTTTTCGGCCAGCGCCACGGTGATCTCGGCCCACAGGGGGCGGTTGGACCGCAGGCTGTGGCTGCGCGCATATTGGTGCCACAGGAAGCCGCGCTCCGCGGTGTACTCGCCCGCATCCTGTAGCCAGCCGATGGCCGTTTCAGCGGCCGCATTGGAAAGCCCGCCGCGTGCATCGCGATCGAGCCGCAGCAGTTCGCGCAGCGTCTGCAGCCCCGCATCGCCCGGGCGCTGCGTGAGTTGCAGGCGGGCACGGGCCAGGCGCCGCACGTCATCCAGGCCTTCTTCGGTGAGCCAGCGGACGCGTGCCTGTGCGTGGCTCAGCTGGAGGGCGCTGTCGCTCTGGCGGGCTTTCTGCCATTCGGCAGACAGCAAATGCCTGCGCAGCCGCCAGGCGCGGTCGGACTGCTGGTTCTGGTCCAGGGCGTCGGCATAGTTCATGAGCCACAGCAGGTCGGTCTGGTGTGCCGCGAAGCGTGGCTGGAGGTAGCGCTGCAGCGCCACGGTGGGCAGCGAGAGGGCCTGGTAGGCCGATGCGAGTGCGTCGTGGGCTTCTTCGTCCTGGCTCCATTCGGGCTCGTGGCGGGTCAGAAACTCGCGCAAGGCCACGGTGTCGTTGCCATCGATGAACAGCCACAGCAGTGCCTGGCGGATGGCCGCAGATTGGGGCGCCGCCCGCAGCCCTGCTTCGTAGTAAAGGCGTGCCTGCTGGTGCTGGCCGGTGTTCTGGTAGTAGGTGCCGACCAGCCGCAGGAATTCGGGCTCCTGGCGCAGGCGCTCGAGTGCCTGGCGACTGCCCTGTGGCGCCCGATCGAGCTGGCCCAGCAGGCGCCGGACCTCGGCCCACTGGTTGTGGCTGACCTGCAGCGTCAGGGCCAGCACCAGATGGCGCGGCTCCTCGTGGCGATCCCATGCCAGGGCGGCAATGGCAGCGGCTTGCAGTGGCTGTTCGGCCTGAAGGATGCGGATCAGGGCATCGAAATCCCCGATGTCCGCTTCCTCGGTGTTCAGCAGCTTTTGGTAGGCCTGCGTAGCCAGGGTATCTTTTTGCTGTCTTTCCGCGAGCTGAGCGGTCAGGCGCCAGATGGCCGGTGCATTCTCGGTTTGCGGTGTGATCTTGCTCTGGGCCGCCTCGAGCCACGCCAGTCCCTGCGGGCCCTGCCCACGCAGCAGCGCCAGGATGGCCGCGCGCATGGCGAGCTCGGGGGTGATGCGGGCGGGGTCGCGCAGCAGCTGTTGCCAGCTTTCGAGGGCCGTGCCGAGGTCGCCGGCCCGCTGGGCCAGGCCTGCCAGCATCTCGAGTGTGCGGGGCGTGGGTGCTTGCTGGCGCAGGTAGTCGATGGCGGGCTGGGGTGTGCCGATGCGTTCGTAGGCTGCTACGAGCTCCGTGAGCAAGGTTTCATTTCCAGGCTGGCGCTGGAGTTCAAAGTGCAGGGCCTCGATAAGTGCGGCATCGTCAAACTGGCCCGGTGCCAGGCGTAAAACGGCTTGCCAGGCGCTGTCTTGCTGGGTGCTTCGCGCCAGCACGAGCCAGTGCTTCAGCGCCATTTCCAGGCGCAAAGTCCATTCCGAAACCTGTGCCAGGCGTTCACGCCAGACCATGTGGTGGGGGGACTGCTGCACGGCAGCCTGCGCTACCCGCCAGGCATCCTCCAGATTCCTGTTTTCCAGAAATACGCTGTACCCCAGGGAGTAGATCTTGTCGTCGAACGGCAGGCCGGGGCCGGCTTGGGTTTCTGCCGTCTTTTTCTGGGTGGCGCGAATGAGCTGCGCGCGGCCCTCGGCAGACGGGTCTGAAGGGGCGCGCAGCAGTGCGGGGTCCAGCAGATAAGCCCGGTCTTCGTAGCGTGGTGGCGCTGCGGGCAGGGTTTGCCGTGCTGCAGTGGGTTGCAGGGGGAACGACACGGATGGCGTGGCCTGGGCCAGCATCTGGGGTTGCCACTGCTGCAATAGCGCCAGGCGCAGCAGTTGTTTGACGTAACGCTCGGCAATGTCGGGCCGCCCCGCCGCGCGCGCCAGTTGCACCATCACGGCCAACGTGTCGGGGTCGTCATGTAGGTCGCCCAGCTCGCGCTCTGCCAGCTCCAGCGCTGCTGCGGCCTTCCCGCTCGATTGCATCGCGGCCACAGCCGACAGGAAATAATTTTTGGCGCTTGGGGCATCGGGTGCCGTCCGCCGCGCCAGCAAATAAAGTTCTGCGCAGAGGGGATAGTTCGAGCTTGCAAGGGCTTCGCGTGCTGCGCTTTCATAAAGCGCTGCCGCCTTGCCGGGTTGCTTTTCACGCGATGCCAGCGCGCGCAGCAGCACGATGCCCTCGGCACGTGCGCCGAGCAAGAAGGCTTGCCGTATCAGTTGCTGATGCTGCGCCAGGGGCCATTCTTCCTGCAACAGGGCCGTGAGTTGTTGCGCCAGGTCCTTGCGCAAGGCGCCACGGGCGGCCTCGTCCCGCAAGGGCGTTTTTTGGTACTTGTTGTACGTGGCGTCCCAGAGGGTCAAGACCGCGTCGCGGTGCAGCCGCTGGTCGTTCGATTCGGTGGCGGGTTGCAATGTCTTGCGCACCTGCTCCACTTCGCCCTGTGCCGCCTGGCGTTGTGCCAGCAGCAGCCGCAACTGTGGATTGTCTGGATCGCTGCGCAGCAGATTGTTCAGGTAGGCCGTGGACAGGGCAGAGTCATCCTGCGCGCTGGCCAGGCGCCGCTCCAGGTCTTGGCGTGGATACAGCAGCCACAGAGCGCTGACCACCATCCCGGCCAGCAGGATCGTCAGCCAGTGCGGCGCGAGAACGGGGCGTTCAGCGGACGGGGCAGAGGATCTGGATATGCGCGGAAGCATCGGTCAATTGGAAAGTCTGGATGTCGGCGCGCGCGGCGGCCGCTGTGCGAGCGGGCGAAATCGTTCGGCCGTTGGCGCGGACCTGGCAGGGGCTGGCTGCCCCGGCCAGACCGAATTGCAGCGGTACATGCCCTTGGAGGGTGAACTCGGTGCGCGCGCCATCAGCGCTGCTGCGCCAGTCCTGAATGCGGGCGTTGGCTTCGTGCAGGTAGGGGCGCGCAAGGGGGGGCGCTGTCTCTTGTGTCCTGAACCAGGCGCTGCCACCGGTCAGATGCAGGTAGGTGCCCTCCACCCCCTTGTGGTAGCCGGCCACGTTCTGGCTGCTTGCCAGGTCGGGTGCGCCCCATTGGGGGGGCAGTCGCAGGGTGCGCAGCTCGCCTGTGCCGCGCAAGCGCCAGCCCTGCCCGTCGCGCGCGATGGAGTAGCCGTAAAAATCCTGCACTTTGCGGATGTATTCAGAGGTGAACACCGGGTGCAGAGGTTGCGACAACGCCCAGCCATAGACCTTGTGCAGTGCGTTCAGTCCGGCCCGCTTGCTGGCCGAATAGGTGTGGTAGTAGATGTCCACGGCCTTGATGCGCCGGGGATGGCCCGTCATCTCGTAGGTTTCGATGGCGCGCTCGAAGCCGTAAAAAGGCCCTTGCCAGAGATTGGTGTAGATGTTTTCGTTGGTGATAGGGGCAAAAACCTGCAGGTGCCTGCCCTTGTGAATGCCGTGGCTGCGCACGGCGGTGAGCGAAGGGTGGCTGCGCGAGATGAAGGTGTCGCCCCCGTTCATATTGAGCAGGCCGGCACGTTCGGCAACCGCCAGTGCTTCGGCGCTGGGTGCCGTGTCACCGGTCCACAGCATGATGCCCACCGGCTTGCCGGCTGGCGCCAGGCGCTGGCGGATGTAATTGGACGAGCCCTCGATTTCACGCGCCAGATTGAAGGTGTAGCCGGGCAGGTCGAGGTGGTAGTCCTTCTGTGTCTCTTCCAGAAACACGCCGTGTTTGTTGCTCTGATCCCACAGGAAGGGGTGGGAGTAGCTGTGGCTGGCGATCTCGATGTGCGGCAGCCGGAACATGCGCCGGGCGATCTCTTCGAGCTGCGCGCTGTTTTGCGGATGCAGGCCATGCGGTGCCACTTCGGCCTCGATGATCGACATGGTCTGGGGAATGCGGTATTTCTCGAAGACTTCCTTGAGCAGCACCTCGGAGGCAAAGGGGCTGCCGGCCATTTCGGCGCGCGATGGAAAGCCGTCGCCGTCCACATGGGCCATCAGCAGGCGCCGGCCATTCTCGGTCGTGACATCCGGCACTGGCATGGGCTGCAGGCGCAGTGCCTGGGTCAGAAAGGCAAAGGGGTCGATCACCCAGCGCTGCTGTTCCAGGCCCGGTAAGGTGGTCATGACGAAGGGGTCCAGCGCAAACCCGCCCCAAGGCATGAGGGCGCCACCCGTGAAGAGCTGGCCGCGCGCATCCTGCAGCTCCACCAGCGGCCTGGCCTGCGCGCCCATGGAGCCTGCCAGTCGCACGGGCGCGTAGTCGCGGTGGGGCGTGGGGGTGGCGATCTCGAAATCCATCATCGCGTGCTTGCCCACGGTGCGCAGTGCTCCCTGGGGTTCCACGTTGGTGGCCTGGATTCCCAACTGCGTGGTCCAGTTGCGGTCCGGCTGGAAGCCAAAATCGTCCAGGATGGCCAGGGGCATGCCTTCGGCCACCCGTGCCAGCAGCCAGCGGCTCAATTCCTTGCTCTTCTGTGCGGGAACAAAGCCTGAGAACCAGGTGGCGACGCCGGCATAGCGGTCTTGGTAGATGCGCTCGGGCAGCGCTTCGCGCGTGTCTGCATAGTCCACCACATAGCCCATGTGGTTCAGGGGCATCTGCAGGAAGCGGTGCGCATTGGTGTAGTTCACGGAAACCGCCTCGGCGCCGTTGTAGACCACCAGAATGCGCCGGGGCACGACTTCGATGCTGCCCACGCCCAGCGTGTGCAACTGGCTGTCGCTGACCCAGGGAATGATTCCGTGGGCCTCGATGCGACGGGCGGTCTCGCGTGCCAGGGCGCGGTCATGTGGCGGTGTGTAGTCGATCGCCAGCACGGGCAGGCGGTCGCGTTCCTGGATGGTGCGCAGCTGGGCCAAGAGCCAGGCGCGGTCTTCTGCCTTGACTTCCTCGTAGCGTTGGGTGCCTGCATTCCAGCCCCGGTAGAGCGATTCAGCCGCCACCATTTCGATCTTGTCCCGCACCTGCGGGACGATGTCGAAGCCCCGGTTGAGGATCAGGCGGATGCCGGGAAAGCGGCGGTGCAGGGTTTCAATGACCCGCACCAGCCCCCCTTGCTGCGCTTTTTCGTCGAAGTGCTCTGCCAGGCGATAGGAGTCCAGTGTGTCCAGAAAGAAACCTCTGTAACCCCGCTCCCACAAAGGCCCCACGACCCGGGTTGCGAAGAAATCCGGCCACGCCTCCGGGCTTTGGTCGAGAACCACCGAGTTCCAGTGGCCGTTGCGTGCCATCTTCCAGGCGGCGGGAATGTCCGTGAAGTAGGCGCGTGAAGGCTGAACCTCAGCGACCGCGACATAGGCAAAGAGTTCGCCGCCGCTGGCGCGATGCTGAACGGGATCGTAGCCATGGTCCGGCTCGACCACAGCAATGTCAAAGGTCCGGAATTCCGCCAGTGGGAGGGTGCGACCGTAGTACAACGCCACAGCGGGTGCGGCCTGCGCCAGGTTCGGCATCAGCAGACAGGCCACCAGACCACAGAGAAGCCAGCGCAACGAGTTCAAGGCGAAAACCATTGGATGAGGGAACATGGCTGTGGAACGGGTGCGCCAGGGCGGCGCAACGGAACGAGGTGGGGCAGATGCCTGCTGTCTCGCGTGGCGATCCTTGCGGGCAAGCGTCGCAAGGTGCATCCTTCGCGCCATGAAAAAGTATCTGAACGTAAATGTGAATTTTAGGAGCGAATCGATTGAGTAAAAATATCGAAATCTATTTGTTGATAGATAATATGCTTTCCGGTGATCAGCCGGCATATGTGGGCCAGAAAGTTCTTGCACGAATCGAGCCACAAGTTGTGCGGGGGCTCCCTGGCGTTTTCTGCCCTTGGTGTGAAGGAGAAATGGCTTGATTCTTGTCACCGGCGGAGCCGGATTCATCGGCTCGCATACCTGCGTTGCACTGGCACAGGCCGGCATTCCTTTCCTGATCCTTGACAACTTTGGCAACAGCCGCCGCTCGGTGCTGGAGCGCCTGGGGCGCATCACGGGTGCCCAGCCCCTGTGCATCGAGGGCGATGTACGCGATGCCGCCTTGCTGGCGCGCGTGTTCGCGCAGCATCCCATCGACGCCGTGATCCACTTTGCCGCGCTCAAGGCCGTGGGGGAGTCGGTGCGCGAGCCCTTGCGGTATTACGACAACAATGTTTCTGGCACGGTGGCACTGCTGCGCGCCATGCAGGCGGCGGGGGTGCGCACGCTGGTGTTCTCGTCGTCGGCCACGGTGTATGGCGAGCCCGCGTCGGTGCCGATCCGTGAGGATTTCCCCTTGTCGGCCACCAACCCCTACGGCTGGAGCAAGCTCATGATGGAGCAGATGCTGGCGGATGTGGACCGGGCCGAGCCCGGGCAGTGGCGCATTGCGCGGCTGCGCTATTTCAACCCTGTGGGCGCGCACGAGAGCGGGCTCATCGGCGAGGACCCGCAGGGCGAGCCGGGCAACCTGATGCCCTATGTGGCACAGGTGGCTGCGGGGCAGCGCGCATCCTTGAGCGTGTATGGCAACGACTACCCCACGCCCGATGGCACCGGCGTGCGCGACTACATCCATGTGTGTGATCTGGCCGAAGGTCATGTGGCTGCCCTGCGCTATCTGCGCGAGCACGCCGGGCTGCTCACCGTGAACCTGGGCACCGGGCAACCGGTGTCGGTGCTGGAGATGGTGCGCGGTTTCGAGCAGGCCAGCGGCCGTGCCGTGCCCTACCAGGTGGTGGCGCGGCGACCGGGCGACGTGGCGCAGTGCTGGGCCGACCCGGCGCTGGCCGAGCAACTGCTGGGCTGGCGCGCCCGCCACGGGGTAGACCGCATGTGCGCCGATGTCTGGCGTTGGCAGAACGGTGTGGCGCGCACGCTGGCGTGAGGGCGGCGACGGCCGTGGTGGCGCCCTCGCGTGGTATCTTGTTGCCCCCTACCAGCCTTGCCGATAGAGCGTTTCTTCCATGCTTGCCAAACGTATCATTCCCTGCCTTGACGTGACCGACGGTCGTGTCGTCAAGGGCGTCAACTTTCTCGAATTGCGCGACGCGGGCGACCCGGTCGAGATCGCCGCCCGCTACAACGCGCAGGGCGCCGACGAGCTCACCTTTCTGGACATCACGGCCACCAGCGACGGGCGCGACCTGATCCTACACATTATCGAGGCCGTGGCCAGCCAGGTGTTCATTCCGCTCACCGTGGGTGGCGGGGTACGCACGGTCGAAGACGTGCGGCGCCTGCTCAATGCGGGGGCCGACAAGACCAGCTTCAACTCGGCCGCCATCGCCAATCCCGACGTGATCAGTGCCGCCTCGGCACGCTACGGCGCGCAGTGCATCGTGGTGGCCATCGACGCCAAGCGCCGTTCCGAAGACGATGCGCGGCGCACGGGGCCTGATGGCAAGGCCGTGGGCCCCGGCTGGGATGTCTACAGCCATGGCGGGCGCAAGAACACCGGCCTGGATGCGGTGGCCTGGGCGACCGAGATGGCGCGGCGCGGCGCGGGCGAAATCCTGCTGACCAGCATGGACCGCGATGGCACCAAGGCGGGCTTTGATCTGGCCCTCACGCGCGCCGTGAGCGACGCCGTGGCCGTGCCCGTGATTGCCTCGGGGGGCGTGGGCAACCTCGATCATCTGGCTGACGGCATCCAGATCGGCGGCGCCGACGCCGTACTGGCGGCCAGCATCTTCCACTATGGTGAGTACACCGTGGGCCAAGCCAAGCAGCACATGGCAGGGCGCGGCATTCCGGTGCGGTTGTGATTTTGTTTGCTATCTAATATGTAGCATCATGCCCTTCATATGCAGAGGCTTGAACTGTTAATTGCCTCGGAGAAGGGCCG